>JAKAGC010000434.1 GCA_021817755.1 Acidobacteriota bacterium
TGCCAGATTCGAATATCCTTTGTCAGTGAAGGCAAAAAGAAAAACAAGAGGGCTAAAATTCCTGAACCAATAACGAGTACTTTTTCATTCCGCGACAGAACGGCAAGAAATGTAAAAAATAAAATAGTAACTCCAATACATTGAAGTATATCCACTTTGAGAAATTCGATGATTTTCCCCTGGGAAACAGCTTCAAATGATTTAATCAATGAGAAAAAAGGCAGATGAATCCAATATCCGATCCAGACCACAAATAATGTACGGCGGATACGGTCGAAAAAAGCCTTTCCAAAACCGCTATAATGTTCTTTCTTATTATAATAGGATAAAAAAACCGCGAACCCTGCCGAAAATAAAAAGCTTGGGGCGACAATCCCATGTAATATCTCATGATAGCCATACCAGTTCATATTTTTAATGGGTTCCAGCAAATAAGCCCGAAACAAATGTCCCTGGATCATAAAAAACAATACATAAAACTTAAATAAATCCACTGCCTCTACCCGGCTGATTTTTGATCTTCCCCCGGAAGCAGTAGGAACCTGAATTTCTGTCATATATTCACCTGCAAAAAAATTTTTCAATTATTGTAACATGATTTTTACTCTATATCAATTTTCTATTTGGTTATTTGTTTGGGGAACACGATGAGTTAAGACAAAAAAGACTCCCAATATTGCCGGCATCACTGTATTTAATATGAATAACATAAAAGCGGCGTGAATGGCTACAGGTGCCGGGATCCCCCAACTCGCCGTTAAAATTGCAGCACTGCCTTCCCTTACCCCAAGGCCTGCAATGGTTACCGGGAACATATTGGTTAACATAACCAGAGGCTGCACGGTCAATGCTATACCTGTGCTACCATATCCCTTCCCTTCCAATAGAAAATAAAACTCAATCAAAACGAGGATATAGCAAGATAACGTGATAAAAAAGAAAATCGTTTTAAATTTCAATCCAACTGCCGGAATCTTTTCCAGGATTTTCTCTATTTTTTCCTTAAGTTTAAACGGCACAAACCTGGTTTTCATCATCATCCGTATCCACTTTATCAGATTACCCGGAAAAAAATATAAACCAATCATCGCCAATGTCATTAACCCAAATAAAATAAATATGAAACCATTACCAAAATAAAATACTCCGGGCAGTGCCAGAAATAAAATAACCAGCAAATCCACCCATTTATCCACCATAACAAGTATGATAATACTACTTTTTTTAAACCCGTTCAGGTATGCCAGTCGAGCGATCTCCCCTACCCTTCCGGGTGTCAATAATCCTCCGGCCATACCTACAAGGTACGATTTAATCGTATTACCGGAAGAAACATTCATCCCAACCCCATTTAACAGATAATGCCACTTCATTGCTTTTAGAATATTAAACCCTATGGCCAATACGATTGCAATAATAAAGGGAAAACCCAATCCATTGAAGCTTTCTTTTAATGCATCGATCCCCGTCTTTTTCACCAGCCAAAAAATCAATAAAAAGGTGAATCCTGTTTTAGATATAATCCATCCCCAGCGTTTAAGAGTTTTCACACTATTTTCCCGGTTTTCGTTCCAGTCCACCAATAAATCGATTTGCCGAAATAATACTCGTATTCATACACCGGCTCATCGGGTAAAACTGGCTCGTATTTACAAGGTATAAATCCCGGATGGGTGTTTGATACGGAGGAATTTGCGTTGAATATCCTACCTTGAAAATGGGTTGCGTATATTTTTCGCGCCATGAGGTAAAACCATTTACCATGGATTCATCAAAATGGGGAAAAATCTTTTTCAGGAAACGGCAATATATAGAATAGAGAACATCATCCGGCGCTTTCCAGGTATAATCATCTTCCGAATTTAAATACCGCGATATGTATACGATATGTTCTCCATTGTAATCATCATTATTCATCCAATTGGTATGTTCGATAATTACCGCAAAAGGAAAAGACGCATCGCCTACATTTATCCAGTAATAATCGCTCAAACGTTTATTAAGATTAAGTATCATACATCTGGAATGAGCATAGCTAACGTTTTCTAATCCTGTGACATATTCTTCCGGTAATCCGGGATAGATATCTATAAAATGAGGAACGGGCACGGTAACGATACATAAATCGAATTTTTTGAATACACGATTTTCCGAATTTAAAGAAAAATACCCGATGCTTCCAGGTGGACGACTTATTTTTTTTATTTCGCAGTTTCGAATGATTTCACCATTATGCTTAATTATTTCTTCCTCAAGGCGATCCAGTAAAACTTGAAAACTTCCCTCCAGATATCCGAGGGTTTCCTTCGATTTACCTGCTCGTGAACGGTTTCGACTCATCACACGGTCCCATAACCATGCGGCTGAAACATCGGAATAACAATTTCCGAATTTATTCATTAAAAGCGGTTCCCAAAAAATTTTGAACCCCTTTTCACCACAAGTGCTTTTTAAATAATCCACTGCCCGAATCGAATCAAAATGCTTCCAATCTTTCTTAAATAAAAAACCCGATAAACTCCACCCCACCCTTAACCGTGAAATAAAATCCAATGGTTTGAACCGGAGTAAATCCATGGCGGAATTAAGCGAGAAGAGCTCACCACTTGTAAAATATCCCATCTGTGCTTTTCTAAAAATGATTCTTTCTTCGAGGTTAAGTTCTTTTATTAAATCGATTAGCTCTTTATGAGATTGAAAGAGGTGCCGATAATACTTATCGATGAATACTCCATTTCGCTCATAAGCACCGGCAAGTCCTCCGGTTTCGCTGTCTTTTTCAAATAGCGTCACTTTATAGCTTTTTTTGGAAAGAAGATACCCCAGAATTAAGCCGGTTATACCTCCACCAACGATGGCAACATTTTCCATTAAATACGCTTTACCTCTTTTATCTTTATTGTACTAATCAATGCTATGTGGTATTTTATCACACTATCCGGCAAATACCAAACATCTTATCACTACCTCTAAAAATCAAATAAATTTCAAATATTCTATAAAAAATGTACCATTTACTTTATGATCGAAGTTATGGTAAAATGAATCAAAAATTAGATAATAAGTGAAAAACAGATGATTAAATCACAATTACATTATGGAGGTTATGAATGAAGTATAGTATCGTTTTAATTGTGCTCATTTCCCTGTTTATGGTATTTCCCGTGGGTAGTCAACAGAAACCTGATTTCTCAGGACAATGGACCTTCAATAAAGAAAAAAGCAAACTCGGAATCGCTGAACTGGCTAATCTTGAAAAAGGGACCGTAAAAATCGAACACAACGATCCCATTTTTAAAATGAACCGTACCTTCACCATCGATGGGCAGGACGACTCTATTTCACTGGATTTAAAAGCAGATGGAAAAGAAATCGAAACCGCCGAAGATTCCTATAAAACCTATTCCCGCCTCTCTTGGGAAGGCGATACACTTGTTTTTGTCACCCGGTATGTCGCTTCGGAAGGAGAAGCCACCAATACGGTGAAGTACCGTTTACTCGATAATGGGAAAACACTTGAAGCGGATGAAAAATTCGTAGGTCCCAAATTGCATTATAATAATATGTGGGTTTTTGATAAAAATTAACTTTAACTTCAAATAAAATTTTTCTATTTTAAATAAATTGAAAATAAGGAGAATTAGTTATGAATAACCAGACATCCACATTATCCCTCAGAGAAACCTTAATAGCAGAGTGCAGTGCCATGATAAAATATACTTTTGCTAGAGGTTTGAATATATCACCTGATTTAGTTGCTTTATTTGAGGAATTTTCCCCAGATAAAACCAATCAGGGAGATAGTATAAACACCCCACCCCCCAATATTTCACGTCTGGTTGGATTACATGAAGAGCTCTGTAAAATTGTCGAACCTGCTACCCCCCGTTCCATCTGCCTCCTGGAAAAAGAAATCGCTAAAAAATCTCACTTCAAATTTATTGGGAATATCCCTCTGATCCGCCGGATGTGGTTTATTTCCATATTCTCTCTTATTATATTTATTGCACTCAGTTTATCCCCCCATATAGATGCAAAGCCTGAAAATTGGGATCCCTTTAAATCCTTTGGCATTGATTTATTAATTCGAGAACTCTTTTTGCTAGCTGCCGCAAGCGTTGGCGTTACCTTTTCCAATCTCTATAAAGCCAAGCATATTATCGATGAAGGCGCTTTTACCTGTTCCACAGAATCCATGTATTGGACTCAATACTTACTCGGTATTCTCTCAGGTTTTCTATTAGCAAACATGATCCCCATCGAACGTTCCGTTCAATCGGATTTTGGAAAACCATTACTCGCTATCCTGGGTGGATTCTCTTCCGATGTTGTCTACCAGGTTTTAAACCGGTTCGTGGAAGCTGTTAAATCTATGGTAAGTCATGACCTTCAAGCCTCGATTGAATCCCAGAAACAAAGCCTTAAAGCCCGATTATCGGAAGAAGAAACAAAAACACGTTTCCAACTTGCTTCCGAATTGATGAAATTTCAGCAGATGATCGATTCCAATACAACTCCCAATGAAATTAAACAGAAAATGACCGATATGGTTAATAGAACTCTTGATAAAATCGAAATAAGCAAACCGGTTATAACTCCAGTACCTGATCCGATTCAACAACCTGTCAGTACT
>JAKAGC010000435.1 GCA_021817755.1 Acidobacteriota bacterium
GACAAAATGTACTGTTAGGATATTATTCAATGTTACCATTGACCCAAGATACTTTAAACAAATTCATTACAGGAACATTGCGAGAAAAAGATATTCGAAGTGATGATATACTCGATGAAAAAGCAATGTTTAATTCCAGTAAAATGTATTTTTTCTCAATTGTTATGAATCGAAAATTTCCAAGATTAACCAAAGAATTAATTTTCAATGCAGTGGAAACAATTCTTGATTACAAATCAAAAGGAAAACTAGAAAAAATTTATGCAACGGCAGCCTCTGAAGAAGGAGAAAAATTGTTGAAAAGATTTGGATTTAAACGTAATAATGACGGTCTCGAACGTTTGGACAAACATCCTCTTTATGTAATGGATTTAAATTCTGATCTTAATATTATGAAAATATATAGAACGGATTTTAGACGATTTAACATGACCTTTGAAAATCTTTAAAAAGAAGCCTACAGGATATAAATTTCTTTTGGGGGTTTGAGGTGAGAAAAAAATTTAAATTAGGAATAGATAATGAATTTGGAGAATTAAAATCAGTTATTTCTCATGATGCGAGAAATATTATAGACATCAGTATAACTGACTGGGAAAAATCAATATCAAAAGAGGAATTACAAATTCATCCTGAATCAGGTTCAATTAACAAATTATTATTTCTCGAGCAACAAAAAAATTATAGGGAATTTTTACAAAAATATAATATTGAACTGATTTCACCGACCACTCAATCGAATGCCTTTTGCCAACTATTTACTCGTGATCCATGTTTTATTATCAAAGATACAACGTACATTGGGAGTATGAGAGATTCCATTAGGAAACTTGAAATAGCAGGTTTATCTGAAATTACCAAACAAGTTGAAAAAATTGTAAAATTTGATTCCCAAGACGCAATTATCGAAGGCGGAGATATAATAATTCTTGATGAAGGAAATGTGGTATTAGTTGGAACTGGACAGATTACAAATAAAACTGGATTTTCATTACTTGCGACTCAGCTTAAATTAAGTGGTGTTGAATCGGTGATTATGGTGCCACACTATGCACTTCATTTGGATTGTTGTATTGCCCCATTACCAAATAAAGAAGCTTTAATTTCAAAAAGTCATATAGATAATGATACAATAGAAATAATCAAGCCGTATTTTAAGACACTAATCCCATTAAATAATAATGAAGCAGAAATTCATCTAGCATCAAACCTTTTTTGGATAAACAGAGAAGAAGTCATTTCAACCTGCAATGTTAAAGAAACAAATAATTTGCTGAAATCAAAGCATTTTAATGTTCATGAAATAGAATTTTCACAACCAATATCATTGTGGGGTAGTGTTCGTTGTGCTGTGTGTCCATTACTAAGAGTTTAATACCTGGTTTCTCTTTTTTTTCAGCAATCTCCAGATTATATCATTTGAAATACATATAAATTATTATTATACAGTTAAAATTTTATAATTTATTCGCCCTAATTTTCCTTTCCTCTGAGTAAAAAAGACCTTTTAAAATTCATAAAAATATATATTTCCGACTTCATAATTAAACGAAGCAATAACATCATTTTCATATTATTTTTGATTGACAACAACTAACATGCATCGTATAATTATGCACTTATGACGCAAGAATATACAAAAAAAGACCGCCAACAACTTTTAAAAGAAATCATAGCCCAACTCGAAATCGGAGATCAAACCCAACTCCTCGAAGAATTAAAAATCAGAGGTGTAGAGGCTACTCAAGCGACGGTATCAAGAGACCTACAGGAAATCGGTGTAGCAAAGGTTCGAGTGAAAGCGGGAATGTATAAATATGAAGTCATAGAAAAAGTCCCGGGTAATGTAATCTGGGAAAAACTCCAGGTCCTGTTCGATAATTTTGTACTGGATATCAAACGTACGGGGAATATGATATTAATAAAAACCTCAGCAGGTAATGCAAACGGTGTGGCAAGTTTCATCGATCGCACGGAAAGCCCGGAAATATTGGGAACTATCGCGGGCGACGATACGATACTGGTGGTTGTGGATACACCGGAAAACGGAAGCAAAATTGAAAGTGATTTCCAAACCCTGCTAAAAGGTAAAAATCCCTGACCCATCCGTTAACTCATTCTCGTTTATATATATTTACCATTAGTGCATTTTGCCGGTGAACGTGGCAAAATAATGGTTGAACGGGGAAATGAGTTTTCAGGAAGAGTGAAATATGAAATTATGGCAAAAAGAGTACAAACTGGACAGGGCAGTAGAAGCTTTCACTGTGGGTGAAGATTATTTACTTGACCAGCGGTTGGTTAAATACGATTGTATTGCCTCCATCGCTCATGCGGAAATGCTGGCCAATATGGGGATTCTTTCTTCTAAAGAACGAATATCTATCGTTGATGAATTAAATCATATAATTCGCCTCTGGGAAAAACGAAAATTCTTTATACGAAAATCGGATGAAGACTGCCACACAGCAATCGAAAACCACCTGACGCGCACACTGGGAGAAACAGGGAAAAAAATTCATACCTTCCGTTCTCGAAACGACCAGGTTACGACAGCTTTACGTCTCTACTACAAAGATGCCCTCTTAGAAATCAAGGAATCGATGCTCAAAACAAAAGGAGCGTTTGTTTTTTTTAGAGAACAACACCGGGAAATTGGATTCCCGGGTTTCAATCATACACGTAAGGCTATGCCCTCAACTATTGAAATGTGGATAGGAGCATTTATCGATTCCATGCGAGATAATCTTCAACTACTGGATTCGGTTTTTTATCTCATCGATCAATCTCCGCTGGGTAGTGGTTCAGGATATGGATTCCCTCAGAATGTTGACCGGTTATTCACTTCAGAAAGAATGAAATTCCAAAAAATCCAGGAAAACCCTTTATATGTCCAGAACTCGCGTGGAAAATTCGAAAGCGCAATCCTCAATTTGCTATCCTTTATTATGATGGATGTTAATAAAATGGCGTCAGATTTGATTTTTTTCTCTTTGCCGGAATTTAATTTCATGGAATTACCAAATGAATATTTAACAGGAAGTTCGATGATGCCTCACATCAAGAACCCAGATATTCTTGAAATCCTCAGAGCTAATTATCACCGAGTACTTTCAAATGAATTCAATATAAAAAGCCTTGTATCTCAATTGATTTCAGGTTACCACAGGGATTTTCAATTGATAAAAGGGCCTATTTTCGAGGGATTGGATATCACATCGGGCAGTTTGAATGCCCTACAACTGGTGTTCAAACGCCTAAAAGTAAATAAAGAAGCCTGCGAATCGGGTTTATCACCGGAACTCTTCTCAACAGAGCGAGTTTACAATTTGGTGATGAGCGGAATGCCGTTCCGTGACGCATATCACTCCATTGCCCGTGAATATTTTCCAATAGACTCCCAAATCAAAAGATACAATGGGGGTAATGGGAATTAATTGCTCCTTTTAAACTTTCTATAATCACGATACGTAATATTTATTGTGATTTATTAAAATAATTAGGAGCAAAAATATGAAACGACTAATATGTTTTGTTTTGATGGTAGTAGTATATCTGCCATTTTTACATGGGGATATATACGTTAAAAGCTTGGAACATACCTCGGCTTATACAGCAGGGAACCAACCGGTACCGGAATCCGATTCATACTCGGAGCTCTGGTTCAAAGATAAAATGGTATCCGAAAAACCGAACCCGGATAAAATATATATTTTCGATTTATCAAAAAACCATTTGATTATTATTAATCATAAGGATAAAACCTATGTGGAAATGTCCACCCCGCCGGATACGGGTTTAGTGTATTCGGATCAATTAAAGGCAAGGAATGAGATGTACAAAGAAACAGGTTCGGTAACAGCAAACAATAAGACGCTGGAAATCCTGGGGAAGACATGTAAAGGATATGACATTAAAACATGGAAAGTAGCAGCAGGTACGAATTTCGATGAAAATAACATTGGAGTCTGGGCTTCGGAAGATGTACCGTTTGATATGAATGTATTTAATGGTTTAATAAATTGTAAGCGTATCCTGTTCAACCGTGATGCAGCTTACAGGGAAAATCTAAAAACCATTAAAGGATTTCAATTGGGTCTGGATTTTGTACTCAACAGGAAAGGAGCGGAAGTGAAAATCTCCTCCCGCACAGTTGAAATTTCAGAAAAACAGGCACCGGAAGGGACATTTACAATTCCAACGGGATACACCAAAAAAGAAAAAGTATCCTTAAGCGATTTATAAATTCATCGATTATTCGACTCCCGAATCCAATCGAACACGGAGGTACTATGAAATCTATTATGGCAATTTATATTATAGTAATTTTTATATCATTCTTCATTCCTGCATCTCAATTACATAGTGAAGAAGTTCTTCCATTCCCGTTAACTGGGTTTGAAGATACCGGTTCATTTAAACTCTATATAAATGATTCGCCGATTGCTACTATATCCTATGAACTTGATAAACAAGGCAATTTCAAAAGGGATTTTAACCTTGCAATGGCGGGGCAAAAAATCAATGGAAAAATGGTAGTTCAAACGGATAAAAACGGTTATTGGAACGATATCCTGGTTACTACATCCAGGGGTGATACGATGATAGCCAAACGGAAAGGAGATAAAGC
>JAKAGC010000005.1 GCA_021817755.1 Acidobacteriota bacterium
AATTAAACTCTCTTCCAGACTCAAAGGACTTTGGAATACCTATAAAAGGACCCAAGGGGTTCTCCAGGCATTAAAGGCGATAAAACTGGATGAAAAACGAAAAGAAGAAGAACTGGCTTTACAAAAATTCATCGATTCGGATCGGGCACGAAAAGCAAAATATGGAACGGTATTGCCGAAAATAGCTGAACTTTACGGGAAAAAAGCACTTCGCGGACCTCATGATATGTTGCTCTATTACCTTTTACGCAATACAACCCTCCTCAATAATGCCTACGTGGCTTATGAGGCTTCGATAGAACGGAAAAAGAAAGATACGGACCGGGAAGCCAAATATATGGACCGAAGTTTCGATAAAACAAAAGAAGACCTGGAATTGAACTTGAAAAATTACGATGAAACAGCAGATAAAACGATTTTAAAAGGGATGTTACTGCGAGCGGCTGCATTAGACGAACAACACCGCATTCCGGCTGTGGATAAAATTCTTACGCTGGCTCCGGATAAAGAAAAAGCAATCGATATTTTTATCGAAAAAGCTTACGGAACTTCAAAGTTAAATGATAAAGATTATTTAAAGAGCATTTTTGATAAAACCACTCTTGAGTTATCGAAATTGGAAGATCCATTTATTGAACTGGTGATTAATTTATATCCGTCATACCAGGAAAAGAGGGACAACGATAAAGCAGAGACGGGGGTATTGGATGAGCTGTTGGCTCTATATATCGATGTAAAAAAAGAATTCGCAGGCAGCGATTTTATCCCGGATGCAAACAGTACCCTCAGGTTTACTTATGGCCATGTACGTGGGTATTCGCCTGCTGATGCAGTTTATATGAAACCTTTTACCACTCTCACCGGTGTTATGGAAAAGAATACGGGTAAAGAACCTTTTGAAGCACCTTCCAAATTAATCGAATTATATAACAAGCAAGATTTTGGGAAGGCCTGGAATCCAATTTTAAAAGATGTTCCGGTTAATTTTTTATATAATATGGATACCACAGGTGGGAATTCAGGAAGTCCTGTTTTTAATGCGAAAGGGCAGTTGGTAGGTTTGAATTTCGACAGGGTATTTCGTGCAACTATTAATGATTTCGCCTGGAATGAATCATACAGCCGTTCAATCGGAGTTGATATCCGTTATATTATCTGGTTCCTGGAAAAATTCGGTGGAGCGGGTCAACTGTTAAAGGAAATGAATCTATAACAGCTTTAAACGTTTTTCCCGCCTTTTTTTCGTAAATAAAAAAAAGGCGGGCGGAGGAATTCATGGCAGTTATACAGCAAACGAGTTTAAAGTGCTTGGCTTGTGGAAGTACGGAGTTGGGATTCGGAAATCTTGCTACTCCTGCTAACGTTTTTATTCCTACCGGTATGTTTACCGTGTACGGTTTTAAAAGTCGTGCGTATGTGTGCCTGAAATGTGGAACTATCGGGCACTATTTACCAAAAGACACAGTAGAAAAATTAAAAGACAAACTCAGCTCAAGTTTGAAATAATAATTTTGAATGTAATTCTATTGATTCGTAGATATGTTTTAATTATTTTCCCCGGAAGGTCATAAAACTATAAACGCTTTATGACCTTCTTCCGATTTCTATTCTAATCTTATAAATAAAAAATTAATAACCGAAAGGAGTGGATTTAAACCCACGACTCCACATGTAATGATTGAATGTTTGTTGATTGATATTCATCATTACGGAATGATTTATCATGTTTTTAACCAATGTGGATTTAAGAGAACTCGATGATGAACCGCTGGATTGGGAAGATGAAGAATTTGAAAACGCGAGTTTTTGCAATTGACTGTAAATCTTTTCTTTTTCAGTGGCATTTCCATAACGAATAAGGGTTCGGAACGTAATCCAAAGACCTGGACAGGTCAAAATATCATTGCGCTCTTCTATTGAAAAATTATTCCAGTTTTTCTGTAATAAATTACGAATATTATTAACCTGGGTAGTAGAAAGTTCGGCTGGGGATGCATTCCTGTTTTCCGACAATAGATTTGCAAACGCAGTCATCTCTGCATATGCTGTAGCTGCCATTTCGGTTAAGGGAGGATTATCTCCGGTAAGGATTTTACTCTTCATTTCCAATTGTTTACGTATTATTCTTACGACCTTATCGGTTTTATCGGATTCATTCAACCAACTGCGGGTTGTTTTCTCAAGCTCCTTTCGAAGCTCTTCCAATTTATGCTGGTCTGCTGTGAGAATAAAGGCTACCAATTTTGGGTAACTATCGTATTTTTTCAATGACTCGGCAGATTCATTTTTCCACCCTGAAAGAAGTTCTTCGAGGATGATTGTTTCCTGAGAGTGAGTAAATGGCGCACCAAGAGCGAACTCCAATACAAATAAAAACGCATTTGAATTTCTTATGTTTTGTCCTGTATTGGGTGTTGTAACCTGGGTTTCAGCAATAACATCACTGGATGGAGGTTTGGAAGTATTTCCTGAAGCAATGGAACCTACAAAAGCCTGGAGTAATTGTAATGCATACTGCCGGTTATAACCTTCTATTGGGGCACTGTAAGAAAACCAAAAAGCACTGGCTTTATCTTTTAATAAAAGAACTTCTGCCCGGAATGGGGTTTTATTTTCAGTATAAGTGGAATAAAAATAAACAGATGTTCCTCCATCTTCACGGAAACCCTCTGCTTTAATATCGGGCATTCCTTGTTTGAATAATGCGATCATTTGTTTGGCAAGAGCAGTAGGGCTTTTGGTCTTATCGAACGGAACAGACACAATCAGCAATTGCTCACTATTCGATGGATTAGAAATTTCGATATTGGTATCCTGGGCCTTTACTTGCCAATTGGCAGGATAATGAAAAGAAAATGAATCGGTAACATACTTTTTCCAGGTTGTACCGGCTTGCATATTCATGCAAAGAACTACTATTAATATAAAGAATAATGGAAAATATAATCGTTTCATAATTCCTCCGTAAGTACCATTGTATAAAAGAGTTTTGAGGAAAATATTATAATCGAATCCGTTTTTTTTGTCAAAAACAGGGAATGGTTGTCATTGGATTAATAAAAAATAAACACATAGGAGGTGTTAAAATAAATAGTAAATGGGTAACATTTGGGATAGGAGAATATTTCTATTTCAATTGATATACGGGTGATTCTTTTCCGATTAATTCAATTTCGATTGGGAATCCTCTTTAAAAAATGTTATAGGTCGGGTATAATTATAAAATAAAAACGAATGGAGCGAGAATTACGATTATTAGAATTGTAATGATTATCAAACGGAGGATATGATGCCAAATCCGAAGGAATCACCGAATACCCCGGAAAACGAACAATTGAAACCACCGAAAAATTACCTAAAAAGCATTATGCAGAAAGCGAAAAAAGCGGTGGATTTGATGATCGGAAACGCGGAAGATTACACCCGCGAGGATTCGGGGGGGGACCTGAAGTTCGATCCACGTTGCATGATGAAAATAGATGTGACCTTTGATAAAAATTTCCTCCCAAAAGAAAAAGTAGTAAAGCTTAACCTTAGAGGATCTCGCTTCTTTAATGAAATTAAAGCGGATTTGAGGGAATTGAATACGATTTTTATCATATATCCGCATGCCTATGCCATCCAACTGGATACGCGAAAAGATCAATGGGAAAAAAAACTCATTCGCGAATTAAACGCGGATTATCAATTGGAACTGCAAATGATTAAATTCTTCAATGAAGACGATATTGCGGGAATCTACCAACGAGCAGGTTTTGATCATATCCGAAATCCTTACCGCCTAAAAGAAAACGAATTATTAATCATTGCAGGTGGATTTACCAATTTTAACTTTGACGGCCTCCATCTTTGTCAGATAGAAGGGGATGTTATTTCAACTGAAACGAGTGATGCCTCTCCTAAAAAATACTCGGAATATTATTTTACCCGGTTTTCCGAAAAAGCGGGAGCCTACTTCTATGTGGGAGGCGAATGGTACTATAACCTCTTTATTCCTGAAATGCATGATTCGGATAATTCACTATTTTTCTCCCTGCGTATCGGGGATGACAGTAAAACTTTCAAATTTTTTAGCGATTCGAGGAAAGCCGGCATAGAGATTCGCGGGACAATACGTTCGGAACATTCTTCAGAAAATGAAAAATTAATCTATCCGATAAATCCAGTTTATCTCTCGGGTTCAAACGCAAAAAATATCACTCTTACTGCGATATACGATATCGACAAAGAAGAACCACCTTCGGTTGAAATTTTAGATAAGAGTAAACCTGTTTCCAATGAAAAATTCTCGGAGAAAGATCAATTATTACTGGAAGAAATTCCCTTCCTGGAAGATGTGATGATCTTTCTTCCTGCTCCGAATCAACATGATATTCCTTCTTATATTATGTCGGTTGGAGATGAGAAAAATGGGATCAAGTTTTTTGCCTCAAGCCAGGATAATGAAATCTCAATACTGGCGCCGGGCAGGGAGAAAAAATTCTATAAACGCCATATCGATGACCCAATCGATTATTCGATAAAATTCGGAAAACTGGGGTACTCGATATCCAATGAATTCCTTTCCCGGTTTGGAGATAAGGAATTGAAAGTCTATTTTTCCTGGGGACTTAGCAACAATATGCCCAACCGGATATTCCTTAAAGAGGATTTTTATATTCTTGGGCGTGATCCGCTGGCAAATATGGAAGATACAATTCATTCGAAATTTCAAAAAAACCTGATCGTCTTGAATACGGGGATTGAAAGTTTCTGGCGTATTGGGACTTCACGGGATCATGCCATTATACTAAGAGAATCTCCGGGAAAGTACCGTATTTTTAATATCTCAACCAGCTTCCCGGTCTATGTTGTTCGTAAAGAGGACCTGGAAAAACCGCTGATTTCGCCCTTTAAACTTGAACATACCGAAGTAAAAAATGAACCTGATAACCTCTATCCTTTCCTGAACCGTTTTTATAATGATCGTTCAAGAGCGAAAAAAATGATAAATGAACTTTCCAACCAGGCAGACCACCTGGAATTGGAACCGAATGACTGGATTATTATTGGGAATCGGGTGTATAAATTTATTATTCCTTTGCTAATGGAATCTGTTTTAAGCGATCGCGTCCAGATGAGCGTACTTCGCAAAATCCGGGAAAGCAGTTCTGTTTTAATTTCATCCTGAGATCAGATTGGGAATGGGAAATCATATTCAACCGGTATTTTATATCTCCTGGGCAATCTGGCTTGCCTTTTCATTTACACTCATAGCACTGGATAAACGAAAACCGTTACGGTGGCCTCGGTTTCTTTCATTTATAAGCCTTTCAATCTCTTCCATTGCTATCTTTACGCTTTTTCTTTTTTTGGTTCGAGATTTTAAATCGGAATCTTATTTTTTCATCGAAAACTACCGGTATCCAATTTCACGAGAGGCCGGGGAAATCACTATAGGAAACGATGAAAAGAAATCGGCTATTTGCCTGGAAAATCCATCTGCTGCTTCACAACATGTGAAATTGAATTTTAATGATTCTTATTTCCAGGTATCCAACATTAGCGAAGATAAAAAAGTGGATATAAATGGAAAATACTTAAATTCTTCCATTTTAAAAGAAGGGGATGAAATCCGTTTCGGAGAAAGAGAAACACTAAAAATAAAGAATATAGGTCCTCCCTATCCTCTTGGCCGTTCGATTACGGTATCGATCTCAGGGGATCGCATTAAGCAAAATAAAATTCTGACATTACACACTCTTTTAAATAAAAAAATCGATATCCGCAGGGATTGGGTGAGAGAAATCACAGCAAGCCCGGATCACCTTTCTTTTCCTTCGCGTTCCACAGAAGAAAACGGAGAGATACTTGCTTCTCTAATGTATGAACCGCATACACGGGTAATGAAAACTAGTATCTATTACGCCATCTTTTTTATTTTCCTTGCACTCATTTCTATTGGAATTTTTCTGTATTTAAAAAATCATCTAAACGGAGGTTTATTACTTTTAATGATACTATCCCTTCCGTTTGCGGCAGGGTTGATATCATTCCGTCATGAAGGATACCTTCTTCTTGGATTTATTCCAATTATTTTTTATATCGAGCGGAAACGAAAAACACGTTGGAAATGGGGTTCGGTTTTGGTGGTGCTTCTTTTTATCACAGCGTTTACCATACCTTTTATGCTTGATCTTGAAGGGGATTTTATCATATCTTATACCAATTATAAAAATACTCCTCGAACGGGAAGTAGTGGTATTCAAATGAAGCGTGGAACGGATTCCTTCAATTTGTATGATAAAAAAGAAACCTTGCTCTATGGAAAAACCTATAATATGGTACTGGGGCATACGCAATACGGTCTTCATTCGGATAAGAATTGGATTACTCTTACACCCCGGGATCCTGAACGAATAAAAGTTTCACCCTCTTTTCATTCGATAATCGATGACCTATCACTTGTAAAGCCAGGGAATGATTATATTTACTTAACATTTCCCCATGTATTTGAAGAAGTCTCTTCCACACAGTTGAAAGGAAAAGATAAATTTGAAATTAAAGGAAATGATGGAAGCAGTATCACTCTTTCTCGAAGCGTGAACCGTAATTATATCCTATTCAGAAATGGATTGATTTTTTTTATTATGGTGCCTTTTTGGTGTTTCCAATTATTTCGATTACCTATATCCAAGCGTTTTTTTTCACGTTTCTTCAAAAAAATACTTCCCGATATTATATCTCTAAAGTTTAAAATTTCGAATACGGGAGATGAGTTTCCGGGGAATATGATATTTAATGTAGTATATTTCCTGGTGGGAGTTGGGTATGTTCTTTTCGGAAGTTTGGCACTTTATAATAATAGTTTTTTGAAGAATTTTACGAAATTCAGAGAGAGCGCCCTTCCCTTATTCGTACTACTCTTTATAGGAATCTTGTACATCAGCCGTCATAACCGTATTCTTGTTTTTCTTTACCGCCTTTTACGGCAAAAGACATATCATGTTCCTTTCCTGGTGTTTTTAGTTCTCATTTTTCCCGCCCGGCGAAGTTGGGTATTTTTAGTTGCAGGATTAGCATTTATTATATTCGTCTATGGGTTTCGATTACGGCGAGGAATAATATATGAGTTCAGGAATGCACACAGTTATACGGTAGATATAAAAAAATTAATTGAAACTCCTGTATGTGATTTTGAGAGTAGGGAGAATAAGCGGTTGTTTTTCGGACTGGGAGCATTACTCGATAAAGCAGGATGGAATTGCCTGTTGGGAGCTGATTTGCTTCTGTTGCTGGCATTATTTTTTATCATTTTGCAGCTATTCCTGGGTGGAGAGTTGGGAGTATCGGTAGGTGGATTTTTATTTCTTCCCATCGAACTGGGAAAAATTCTATTGACTATCTATTTCGCTGACTGGGTTTCCCGAATCGACAAAGGCATGAAATTCAATGTATTATGGGTTTATGGACTAGTAATGATCCCATTTATATTGTTAGTGTTTTTTTTAAAAGATTTTTCACCGCTAACAGTCTTCATCTTTGTATTCTTCTATCATGTAATCCGAATCGATAAACCTGTATTATTTAAATTATCGCTAATAATACCCGGATTATTTATTATCTGGATGGGAGCGTTGGATTTAAATAATTATGTTTTCCCCCGACGCTCACTTTCTGCCGCAGTATCGCTTCCAATTCTTTTTATGTTAGTTGGCTTATGGAAGGATAGTATCCCTTTTTATTGGCTTCAACAGTTTGTGCATCAGATTTCCCAAAAATTTACCAAACGTTTTAGGAAGGTCCAGGAAACCGGTTTTCAAAAGGGTTTCCTGGTCGACGAAGTCAACAGAGTGAAAAGAATCTTTGTGTCGATCTTTCTAATTTTAGTTTTAGTGGGATCCAATTATTTTATTTATACTCATCGAATTGGTGTGCCAAAAGTATTGGGAGACCGGATCAGTGTATGGTTGAATCCCTGGCAGGATTTTAATTTATCATATCAATACATAAACTCTGTGTGGCTGATGAAAGGGGCCGGGTTATACGGAAGGGGCATCGAGGCGTTGACGGATGCGTCGCAGGTCCCGGTAATCGAGAAAGACTTAAGTTTTTCATTATTCACAGCAACAACCGGGATAATCGGTGCAGCACTTCTATTAATCACATTGTTTTTAGTGGCAGCAGCGGTTCGGAGGAGGGTATGTACGCCCTGGCACCGTTATGTATTAGAGTTTTTAGTTGTAATATTTACCGCACAATTTCTTGTTCCTGCGATGTATGTATCCGGGATACTCCCATTAATGGGGCAACCACTTCCCTTTATTTCCTATTCCAATAATATGCTATTACTTTTCGCACTTCCTTTTTCATTGCTGATGGTAATACTTTCTCGACCTTCGTCATCTCTCGTTTCATCGACTCCGGCGAGGGTGTCTATTGTCGAGGAGCAGAATAAACAATATGATGTTTCTTCTCCCCCGGTAGACAAAACGTTTATTGGATTTGGATGGAAACGCTTTTTCTTTTTCTGTATCATTATATTAATATTGGTTTCCATGGTTGTTTTAAGACTCATATCTGTTTCCTTTCCAAGGGATAAAGAGGAAGGGACTCAGATCGTTTACCTGGAAAGTTTCACAAAAGATGGAAAGCTTTTTTCCATTCGACCTGTTGGTGATCGTTTCCGTTTAATTCCCACTATTGGAGGTATTTCGGTAGTAGGGAAGAAATCTGGGCTTTTATATGACATTGAGAACAATGATTTGATATTCGTGCAGGGCCGGAAGTTTCAGTTTAAAGTATACCCTGGCCGTTATGTTTACAAAGAAGTATATCGTCAGCCTTTAATAACAATGTTTCCAGGGCCATATTCAGTAAAAAATATCGGTGGATGGATTTCGAGGGATAGAACGAAAGTTCCGGTAAGGAAACAGGATAGAGAATTTTTAAAGAATCTTGCCATTGAATTGGGTTCGGAAGAAATGAAAAAATTTGTTTCCGGGAGTTCTATTAATCCTTATCCATTGCTTGAATTGCAGTTTAAAAAAGGAAAATTAATCATTCTTTCCTCAGGTCCGAATATCACCCGGCTGAGAGGGTTCGGGAGGAAGGAATTCCTGCCGCATGTACCTATCCCAGTAAGGGCAGGAGATATAATCCGGCTTCATCCGGTTAATGTATCAAATGGAATAGAGCCGCTTGATTTGAAGTTTGATTTCAGTTCTTACGATGGAGCTCCTGCGCTTTCCATTTCCTATCGTGAGCGAGGGAATTTTCCATATACCACCCCACTTAAAGCAGAAGCCGCAGTCTTAAAGTCAATCGATACGGGGATGATTTATGAGGTCAGCCCCACAGATGAAACCCTTTTTATCGGGGAGAGGGGATTGTATTCATTTCATATGACTCTTTCCGATTTTACCACGCGTATGTATATACCTGACAGTGTACCTCAGGGGCGGGTATTGGAAATGAAAGAACTGCTTGAAAACCGAATGTATTTTCGCGAGAAAGGAGAATTCCAAGCTGTAACAAATGATTTCTTGAAGCGAGTTCGGATTGAAGGATTCGATCAGAAAGGCAATTCCAGGTTGGATTCCTTTTTTAAAACCAATAAAATCAAATGGCGGACCTTTAACAATATTAAACATTTCGGAACCTATGAACATAAAGCGATCGATTTAATCGATAAAATGCAAAGTAAAGGAGTTTTCTTTTATTATAAACAGGAAATAGGAAAATTGAATTTCGCTTCCTCACGAAATAAAGCCGGAAAAGAAGCGCCTTCAATTTTCGAAGTTAAAAACAATCGTTTGTATTTAAGTGGGGAGCAAGCACCCCGTCCTACTTCCCGTACTATCCAGCAGTTCCAAAAGCCTTTTGTTGTGGATTCTGAAAACAACATCCTTGCTTATAGTTCACAGATTAATGGACGATATAGACGGTTTTATACTTCCGATACGCCACCCGATATTCTATATCTACTGGGCAGTAACCCTATCGCGAACTGGGGATTGGAACAGATTTTTTCTCCCCTTTACAAACAAGGTAAGGTCTCTCAAATACAATTGACAATCAATTCAAATTGGCAGCAATTGACTCTGGAAGCGATGCGGGAGCAGTTGTTATCAATACGGGATGATGAAATTAAGAGCGGGAAATATATCGCTTTAAATAATCATCTAATGGAAATTGAAGAGCGAATCGATGGATTAAAGCTGAAGTTAAAAAACGCGGACCGGGATTCCTCTTCTGAAATATCTACACAATTGGGAAAATCGCTTCGAGATGCTCAGGCAGTGAAAGAGGAGATGGACAAGGAGAAAAACAGGTTTTATGAAGCGGCTGTTATATTAATGGATGAATACGGGCGGATTTTAACGGCTGCATCCTATCCAAATACCCCCGATGCATTACAAGAGTTAAATCCTGAGATCACATCGCCGTTTTTACGGGATGTTAATCCCTATTTAAACCGGGCATGGAAATGGAAATACAATCCGGGTTCCACAGCCAAGATACTCGATTCCATTGCTTTTTTAAGTGAGAGATCACGATTTCCTTACCTTGATCGTTTATTGACTTCTATAAACGCGTTTTCCCGGTTTCCCAGGGAGGATTTGAAAGGCAGTGTAATGTTAAATGGTAAGGAAGTGCCCTTCAATCTCGGCAATTTTCAGGGGCACAATATACCAGGTGGGTTTTGTTCATTAGAGGATGCCTTTGCCCATTCATACAACACTTATTTTTCGTATCTTGCGCTCCATATTAATCGTGTATTAACAGTAGACAGTATGGTTTATGACCATCCCCGGTCATTTATAACGCGCGGTTCGATTCCTGCTGCCGATATATACCGGGATTATCCTATACTTGAATATGCCGAGCGGTTATTGATGAACAGGAAGATCGATTTATTGCAGAATCTTTCGGATACACCTATTCATTCAGAGATGCATCGATTACCCAATGATGCATTGATGTCAATCGAATCCGTATTCCCGGTGAATGCCTATACGCAAGCCAATGTCGCTCATTATTCGATCGGGCAGGGGGATTTCCAATTAACCGCGTTGCAGAATGCCCTTGTTTCGCTATCTGTACTTAATGATGGGGTCATTTATTATCCATCCATAATACGTTCCGTTACTTTCCGTTCACCGTCTCTAATTTTTTCTTCCCCTGTTTCCCGTGTTTTTGAACCTGATCCGGCAAAACAAACCGTTCGGGTTTATTCTGCCGAGGTAGCGGCACAAATAAAAGAGGCTATGAAGCAGGTTGTATTGCGAGGAACAGCGGGGGGTGTATTTGGTGATCTCATGAAGGGACGGACGTTTTATGCCAAAACTGGAACCGCAGAAACGGGGATATCGAAGGATAATGCTATATTTACCGGGTTTGTGGAGATGAAAGATGGACAGAAGGTAGTGTTTTCGGTGATAGTACCGCGTTCCGGATTAGGGGCAAGGATAGCAGGAAAGCTCACAGCAGAAATCTTCCGGCGCATCCTTGATTATGAGAATAGTAAAGGGAATGCAAAAGAGAAATGATTCTTTGACATTAATAAGTGATTATAATAAAGTAGTGTTATTTGAACCCTACTATATATGCCACAGAGAGCACAGAGACCACGGAGATTTTTTCCGATATTTACTTAATACTGCATTTTATACAAATACTTAAGTAACTCCGGCAATTTCCAGAATGGTTTCATCCCAATTACTATTAGTTTAGATGTGTTTTGAGATTTCTTTAAGAAACTGTCTCAGGACCAAGTTTAAATCGAAATATGTTTATTCTATTTTATTTAGTAATGAAATAATACTCATTGAAATATAAACAATAGAGTGATGCATTTATTTTCTTTAAAATTACGGGCTTAGCGAATTAATTCCTTTTGATAGAATTTCTTGAAGCATAACCTGTCTATCTCTTTCAAAATCTTCGGCATTTATAGGATTAACCCAGCGAATCATCTTAAACATCTGGGCAGGGAATGTTTTTAATAGATCAAAAATCAATAACTCTTCAATTGCTTCTTTTTGTTCAGCTTCATATATGATCTCATCCCATTTGAACGATAGGTTTTTGCAGATAAACCATATATCCGCAACATCCTTGGACTCAAGACGAGTGATAGCTGTAAGTTTATTTGAAAGAATGTTCCTCAAATTATCCACCCTGGAAAAAGAAGAAAAACTCTGGAATTCACCAAAATGGGGAATTTCAAGCTCGTTTACAAAATCGATTTTTAATTTAGACTGGAAATCCGCCTTGAATTTTTCGTGAAAATTTTCGGTATGAACATATATCTGCGTAAAATCTTCCGTCATAATACGTGTTTCAAGTATGAAAGAGGATTTAAGTTTCGCAATAATCTCCTTTATACTGTTGAGAAAATCGGACTTCCGGTGGACAAAAAAATCAAGGTCATCTGAATAACGGTGGTTCAAATAGAACCGACTCAAAGCCGTTCCCCCTGTAAGATAGAAATCATAATTTTCAAGTATTTTAAATACTTTATCCTGCAGAATATACAGCTCTTTATAATATTCCATGCAATGTTTCCCGAACACGTTTATAACGTTCTTTTACACTCTTCTTCCAAATATATTTTAAAACCTCATCACCTAAGAATTGATAAAGACGTTTCATACCAAATATATCCACTAAATCATACCATCGTATTGAAACCAACAGCCTTGCTGTTATTTGATTTCGATTGAGATCTTTTATTTCTTTTTCTCCTATCAGGAATTTATAAAGATCATCTTCTGTATAATCGATATCATAATCCCAAAAAATGGATTTCAACTTTTCCTTATTCATGACTTGATTTTAACAAAAAATGAGAATAATATCCATTCTTTTTTAACTTGAAATATAGTATTTAAAAGAAATATTTTCTGGCTTAAGAAAAATTCTACCGGATCGATAAGAGAGCTAATTATTGTAAATCATAGACGAAAATAAAGTATAATTCTTAAATAGAAATTTAAGAATAAATATCAATACTATTTTTAGGGAATGAAAAATGTATTTTTTTTGGTTTTCTCTTTTCCTATTTGGGTTGTCCCAATATATTATTCTATCAATATAAAAAATGTAAAATTTAAAATAGAAAAAAGGGGTTAATCAACCTTGATCGATTAACCCCCACTAAATTTGGTTTATTCCCTTAAAGGAAATTTTGAAAATCCGTGCGGACGGCGTCAATGATTTGCATTATCTTATATGCAAAGCTGGTCAGGATATAAAGTCGCGTCACAGAATCTAAAACGGCAAGTAAAATTTGGACAAAATGTTACTTCCATGGTGATTAAATAGGTGAAACAAGGTAACTGTTCCGAATCATTAGTCCCTCCAAGCACTTCTTTCATAGTGCCTAAGGATAAATTTGATACAGTCTCCTTGCTTAATACTAATTTTTTTGAAAGGTTTTTTGTTTTCATGCTGAAAATCCTCCTATTATTTTATCCGGGATATATTTTGTTTATGGGATATACCCCGGTATTTGGCTGATGTCATTTTATTATAGTATCATTAGGTAAAAAATTCAATCAATATATTAAAATTTTTACTTTTATAATGTCTTTAATTAAATGATATAAGATGTTATTGATTCTCTTCAAGCTGAGCTTTCATTCTATTGACAAAACAATAAAACAATCTTAAAATATGCTTCTGGTTTTATATTGTGCGGTTTTCTTTGAAGAGGTTTTTTGTATGACTACATTTCTACATCACAGGTGCGGAAAGGTTTTAGGTTTCTTATGTATAAATAATACCTCCTTAAAATTTAAATCATAACCTCTTATAGAAACTCGATTTCTTTTCCTTTATTACTTTTTAAACGCATTACTTAAAAAAATAAACGGAGGAAAGAATAATGAAATCAAAGATTTTATTAAGTCTGGTAATTGGGGTATTTTTTCTGGTAGCAACCACCCCTTTCATCTATGGAAGCAGATGGATATTGAGTTCCAATTCGGGCCAATTGCCTGATGATCTTGCTTCTAAAGTTCAACAAGCAGGAGGCACATTAATCTCCACCCTTGGAGAAATGGGAGTAGCTTTTGCCGAATTCAGTAACCGTTCGGATGCAGAATCACTGGAAGCTCATGGAATGGATGTGATGGTGGATATAGAAGCTCAATGGATCCCGGAAGATCAAAATTCAGTTTTCATCGAAGACACAGGGATTCAAGCTGTTCCAGGGACTTCGGATACATATTACCGTTATCAATGGCATCACCCTGTAATTCATTCGGATCAAGCATGGGCAGCAGGAGTTTTTGGGAATGGTGTACGCGTGGCAGTAATCGATACGGGTATCTGGTATAAACATCCGGATTTGAAAAATAATATCGACTATGCTGCAAGCATTTCATTGGTTCCCGGTATTACTGATTTTCTTGATGATAATGGTCATGGTACGCATGTTTCAGGTATTATCGCTGCTGCGGCTAATAATTGGGGCTCTGTAGGCGTTGCTCCCCAGGCAACATTAATTGGTATTAAAGTATTCGATAGTACTGGCCGGGGGCCTATGAGCCGTGTGGTCCAGGGTATTTATCATGCGATAAGCCAAAATGCACAAGTTATCAATATGAGTCTTGGAACATATGTAAAGAAAAATGGTTATGCAGGAAGCTATACTGCGCGTGATGCACAGAAAATAATTAAATTGAATCGCAAAGCAGTTACTTATGCTACTTCTCATGGAGCACTTGTGGTGTGTTCTGCGGGAAACGAATCAATTGATATGGATCATAATCAGAATATTATTGGTGTGCCCTCGGAATGTGCGAATGCAATTTCTATCTCAGCAACCGGCCCGATCGGTTTGCAAGATTTCGATCATTTTGCTTCTTACTCCTGTTATGGTAATTCTGCAATCTGGGTAGCTGCACCGGGTGGGGATTCAATCAATTATCCGAATGCAGGCTGGTACTATGATATGGTGTTCAGCACAACGATAAATGGATGGTCATGGATGTCGGGTACAAGTATGGCTGCTCCGATGGTTTCAGGAGTAGCAGCACTCATCCTTTCCAAATATGGCCCGATGAGCCCTGGAGAACTTAAAAACCGCATTGCTCAAACTGCGGATGATCTTGGAAAACCGGGACATGATCCCTATTACGGAAGAGGAAGGGTTAACGCATACAGAGCGGTAACAGATTAACGATTATATTGTTGTTCTATTCATATTTAATAAAAAAGGAGCCTTCGGGCTCCTTTTTTTCTATTTACTTTTATTATCATTTATGGCTAAATATATTCGTGAAAGAAAAAAATAAAAGCCAAAATGTTTTGTATCTTTTGTTAGTCGGATTGATATTGATAACCTGTTCTATCCTATGGGGACTTGATCCGGAGATGGATATCCGGCAATACAATGCGGAAGTGTTTCTAACGGAAAATGGTTTGCCTCAGAGTTCGGTTCTGTCTATCATACAAACATCGGATGGTTATTTATGGATGGGCACGTATGAAGGAATCGCACGGTTTGATGGGATTCATTTTCGTATTTTCGATACCTCGAATACACCGGAAATGACCAGCAACCGGATTCGTGTTCTGCTTGAAGATAAACATAATACTCTTTGGATCGGTACATCAGGAGGGATATTAAGTTTGTCTGAAGGTGTTTTCCATTGCTATACCATAGAGGACGGATTATCAAGTAATGCAATTTCCTGTCTGTATGAAGATAAAAAGGGTACTCTTTGGATCTGAACAACTCGAGGCTTCTGCACTGATGAAAAAGGAAAATTTACTTCTTTTTCCTCTAAGGAATTGAAAGAGGTTTTTGTTAATGCCATTACGGAAGATAGAAAGGGGAATACCTGGATCGGGACTTCAGGCTCAGGAATATATATATTGAATAAGAAATCGGGGAAGGTAATGAGACCTTATGGTGGGGTTATTCCTGAAAATGCTGATATTCGTGCTTTATACAGGGATAAATCGGGGAAAATATGGATTGGCACGGGGGGAAATGGAATTGTTGTTTTTGATGGATTGAATACGAAATCCTATTCGATTCCAGATGGCTTGTCAGGTGATGATATCCGCTCAATTTACGAAGACAAACATGGGACTGTATGGATTGGGACGAATGGGAAGGGATTGAATGCCTGGAGACATGGAGTTTTTTCTGTTTTGGATTCGTCGCAGATTTTACTGGATGTTCCTATTCGATCGATAATTGAGGATAAAGAAGGTAATCTCTGGATCGGAACAAGAGATGGATTAACGGAACTAAAAGAAGAGAAATTTATTATTTATAATCGCAGAAACGGCTTGCCTGTAGATAGTGTTCGTACTGTCTTCGAAGATAATGAAAAACGTGTTTGGGTCGGAACTGTTAGTGGTGGGTTAGCGTTGTTTGATGGCAATTCATTCAAAACGTTTGGGACGAAGGAAGGCCTTAAAAGCGAGCATATTTGGACAATTGCTCAATCCGGGGATGATTCCTTGTGGGTGGGAACTTATGGTGAAGGCCTGCACCGTATAAAAGATAACGGGGTTGTAAAAGTTTATACTACTGAAAATGGTTTATCGAATAATGTAGTTAGAGCACTTTATGTCTCGAATGATGAAACACTGTGGATCGGCACGAATGGTGGTGGAGTTGATGTTATCGAATTACCGAAAAGCGATACTATCAAGGTGAACTACAATTCAAAAAACGGATTGTCGGATAATTTTGTTTATTCTATCAGTGGAGATAAAGAAGGGAATACCTGGATTGGCACATATTATGGGGCTCTTAATCGGATAAAGGATGGAACAATTCGGGTTTATGGAATTAAAGAGGGACTTACGAATCACGCGATATGGAGTATTTACCCTGATGAGAAACAGGATGGTGTGGTGTGGTTGGGGACTGACGGAGGAGGACTTGTTCGGTTCAAAGATGGGAGGTTTACACGCTTCACTCCGCGTGACGGTTTATACAGTGATTTAGCGTTTACTGTACTGGAAGATCATTCGGGGAATTTATGGATGAATTGTAACCAGGGAATTTATTCAGTTCGAAAAATCGATCTGGATGATTTTATGAAGAAAAAAATACTAAGAATTCCATATATCTCTTTTGGGAAAGATGAAGGAATTAAGAATACGGAGTGTAATGGTCCTGCTCAACCGGCTGGGATTTGCCGTTCTACTGGAGAATTGTGGTTTCCTACAATTCGTGGGGCAGTGGTAATCGATCCGAAAAAAAAGAGGACTAACAAAACACCACCTCCTGTGATTATAGAAGAAATCAGAGCGAATGGAAAAATGATTTATTCATATCTTGGTGGGGGAGGGAAGCATATTGTTTTACCTCCGGGAATCAAGAGAATAAATGCCTCTTTTACTGCTTTTTGTTTCTCAAATCCGCATCGTGTAAGATTTATGTGTAAACTGGACGGCTTTGATGATACCTGGATTAATCTTGATTCACTTCGCAGTGTTTCTTACACCAATATCCCACCTGGTGAATATGCGCTTCGAGTTGTCGCTTGTAATAACGACGGGGTTTGGAATTTGGGCGGCGATAGAATGGGATTAACTTTAAAGCCGTTTTTCTGGCAGACATTATGGGTACAGGGAATTGCATTACTTATATTTGCATTTTTATCATATTTGATGATCGGGTTAGTTAAGAAACATCTCAGATTGATTGCATTCTGGAAAAAAAAGAAATATATTGGTTCATATGAAATCGAAGAAGAAATCGGTCACGGTGGTATGGGTATTATTTATAAAGCTCATAATATTCTGGATAAAACGAAAATATACGCTTTAAAAGTAATGAAAGAAGAGCTAATGTTGGACGGGGTTCAGAAGAAGCGTTTTAAAAATGAATCAATTCTGGTGGACCAGATCGATCACCCTAATATTGTAAAAGTATACGAACGGGGAGAAGATAACGGTAAATTATATATAGCAATGGAACTTCTTGAAGGTGAAACCCTGGCACAACGTTACAAATCGGGGAATTATCCTGGGTTAGAGGAGTGCCTTCATATTATGGGGCAATTGGCATATACATTAATTCATTTGCATAAAGAGAATATTATTCACCGGGATTTGAAACCGGAAAATATTATGCTGGTTAAGCGAGGTGGGGATTTAAGTTTTTTAAAGATATTGGATTTTGGAATTGCTCGGGGGCAGAATTTCTCCAATTTGACTGAGACAGGACAGGTATTGGGTACTATTTCCTATATGCCTCCGGAAATGATTTCAGATGGATCGATTTCCACTTATACGGATATTTATTCATTAGGGATATTGGGGTATGAAATGTTGACACGGCAAAGACCTTTTTCAGGGGAAACGCCGATCGATACGTTAAAAAAAGTGGTGCATTATACTCCTCCTTCTCCGAAAGAAATAAATAAGGATATCCCGGAAGAGTTAAACGATTTAATATTGCGGATGATGGAGAAGAACCCTTCCAATCGACCTAATGCGAGAGAGATACTGGCAATTCTTGCCGGATTGAATCTCCGGTATTTTTCTTCAAAACAAGATCCGGGATTAAATAGCCTGGGATAAGGATTACACCGGTCGGTCCAATTTTAATTGGAATTGGCTGTTGATTCTTACCCAATTTTCTTGTATTATAAAGGGTAAAATAAGTCATGAATAGAACTCTCTTATTAAAGATTTTATTGCCTCTTCAGGTAAAACTCAAATTAGAAGCGGTTCTATTCGAATAAATAAAAAGAAGGAGAAGTGCCAATGAGTTCAAATTATACGTATTCAACGGTTTCCAAACGTTCCGTCCGATCGGAGATACGAGAGATTTTGAAGTTTTCCCGTAAGCCTGGGGTTATTTCCTTTGGCGGTGGATTACCGGATGCTTCGTTATTCCCGATCCAGGATATCATCGATATTACTAAAGAAGTATTGGAGAATAAGGGTTACCTGGCTCTCCAGTATGGACCCACACAAGGGGAAAACGAGATGCTGGAAGCCCTGTGTCAGCATATGGCGGATTTCAATGAAGCGGCAACTCCGGAACAAGTATGTGTTACGTCTTCTTCCCAGCAGGGATTAGACCTGGTATCTTTGCTTTTCCTGGATGAAGGGACACCTATTATTATGGAAAAGCCATCCTACCTCGGAGGAATCCAGGCATTCCGCAGATGTGGTGCCGATATGTATGGCGTACATATGGATGATGAGGGTATGATTACCTCCGAATTGGAAGAGGTTATCGAAAAGTTAAAAAAAGAGGGCAAAAAGCCGAGCTTTATTTATACTATTCCTGACTTCCAGAATCCTTCGGGCATTAACATGAGTCTCGAACGCCGCAAAAAACTGGTGGAAATCGGACAGAAAAACGAGATACTGATTCTTGAAGATTCACCTTACCGTGAACTCTCTTTCACAGGAGAATTCCTTCCCAGCCTCTGGACACTTTCGGGTGGAAAAGGAGTCATAATGCTTAAAACCTTTTCAAAAGCGCTCTTCCCTGGTATGCGTATGGGATGGATCGTTGCCGAAAAGGATTTAATTGAGAAGGTCGAATTATTGAAGCAGTCGGTGGATTTGTGTACGCCTTCCTTTAACCAGCTTATCCTTGCTACTTATATCAAGCAAGGGAAGATGAAAAGAACCATCGAAAAAGCAATCGAATGCTATAAACCGAAATCCGTTG
>JAKAGC010000436.1 GCA_021817755.1 Acidobacteriota bacterium
ATTAGCACTATCAGAATTATTAAACATTATAGAGGCTCCATGCGCCGCATGGTTCAAAACGAGCCCCTGGAAGGCACAAAACTTATCAGCAGTCAGATCAGGACGGTTTAAATACCCACGAGTGACTCCCGGGCCTGATATGCAGATCTCTCCGACCACTCCAATAGGAACAAGCGACATCGTCTCATCCAGGATCAATACATTATAATTGGCAATTGGCTTACCAATAGGAATAGATGGACGGCGTTTATCTTCTTCAGTCGCAGAATACCGATAATATGCAGCGCAAATGGTAGTTTCAGTCGGGCCATAAGTATTATACACATTCCCGGATTTAACCAGGTTATCGATATACTTTTCCCGTAGAACATCTCCACCGCTGATAATAATCCGGGTATTTTTAAACGGTGCAAATTTATTCAATTCATTTAATAATAATGGAGAGCAATCAATGATACTTACATCGTATAGCTTTATTACTTGACTCAGCCGTTGTATATCGAGATATTCCCGTGCCGGAGGAATCACCATTTTTCCTCCCCGCAGCAATACGGGATATAACTCTTCGGCAAAGGCATCAAATGTATAATCGGATAAATGGATGACTGTATCATTTTGAGTAATATCAAATTGATTGTAAAAAGCGGCGAGATTGGCTATAACATTCCCATGCTCTACCAATACCCCTTTCGGTTTTCCTGTGGAGCCCGATGTGTAAATCACATAAGCTAAATTTCCCGGAGAAGAGATTTCCTCATCCCTTAATGAATTGTCTTCTCCTATCAACTCTTTTGTTGCTTCCAGGATTGAATCTAAATCTACTGTAACAGTGACATTGCTGTCATCGAGAATATAGCGTATCCGTTCCTCAGGCCATTCGGGAGCGATAGGTAAATAAGCTCCCCCGGATTTTAAAATCCCAAGTAATCCGATTATCATCTCGATCGATGGTTCCAGGATAACAGCAGCGATTCGATCCGCTCCCATTCCTTTTCGTTTTAAATAAGAAGCCAACATATCCGCTTTATGATTTAACTCCCGGTAAGTCAATTGATTAATATTAGGGAAATCGCCATGATTCTCATCGGAAACTAAAGATGAACCGATTAACGCGATTCGATCAGGAGTCCTTTCTAATTGAGCCTCAAACAATTTATTAAGTGTTGTTTCCTGCCGGTAACCGGTTCTATTATTATTGAACCCTTCAAAAAGTAATCGCTTTTCTTCTTCTGCCAGTATATCGATTTGAGATAATTTTGTTTCGATATTTTTTGTACCTTCTTCCAACCACCGTTGGAAATGAGTGGCAATTCGTTTAATTGTATCTTCCTTATACAATTGGTTGTCATAGTCTATAAGGCAGGAAATGGATTCATCTTTCCGATTGAAAGAAAATATCAAAGGGCAAGAAATATCTTCGAGAAAAACACGGGATTGAATATTTTCCAAAATCATGGCTACATCGAAAAACGCGCATTCTTCGACAGGAGTATCCGGTACAAAATGTTCGACCAGGACAGGGAACGGATAATTCTGGTTTTCAATCGCCTCGAGAACTGTTTGCCTCATTTGCATCAGAAAATCTTTCACCCCGGAAATTTCATCGATACTGGACCGAAGTACCAATACCGTATTCATTAATCCCTCTTCTTTAGTCTTTTTAAAAATAGACGTTCCGATTAGTATATCGGGATTAACTTTTCCTGTATATATAAACAGGAGGTGGGATAAACAAGTACAGAGTATAATGTGAAGCGTATAATCGTTGTTTTTACTTAATGCAGATAACCGGAAAAAGAGTTCTCCGGTGATATCGAAATGCAATTGACGATATACTGCTTCAGATCCTCCTATTGTCTTGAAATCATAATTAATTGCCGATTTAACCGGGGGATTACTAAGTTTTTCCTCCCAGTATTTTTTCTCTTTTTGTTGTTGACTCGCAGCCAAAGTTAATTGGTACGAAAAATGTGAAGTTTTCATGGGGTTCACTCTTTTCAAATACGTTTAACGTGGTTTTCCATCGAATTAAAATGAAATTCATTTTTTCGATAGTTTTGCCTGGACCTGGTTTATTTTAAAGAAAAATAGAAAAATGAGAGGGTTGGGGATCATTTTTCTACCTGTAGTATAATACTAAATCGGGCGCCCTGGTGAATGTTGATTACGCCCCGGCTTCCTTCTTTGGGCATTACGCGCAAGAATCCTCCGGCATAATGTGATCCGCAAGTAAGGAAACCCCATACCATATCATGGAGAGTTGTATCATTTTTTCCTGCCCTGTACAAGAATGGCGATAATTCCACATACTCTTGCACCAGCCAGCGTTCTTCTTTTAATGCTAATTTTAACACTTCATCCCATTCATCTGAAGCAGTTTTTCTTCCCACATAGACGCCTTTTCCACCATATCCCGAACCCGGTTTCAATACCAGATTTTCCCGGTTCTCTTGAATGAAAGTAGCCAATCGTACGTCTTTTCCATTGTAATCTGTAATGGAATCCGTAACTTTTCGGGTCCAGGGTATATATTTCCTGATATTCTCTCTTTCAGAGGGTGTAAATAAGGGGGAATCCTGATGAGTAGAAAGCACAGCCAATATTAATTTATTGGATAATAACCCTGTTATGGGACCATTAAAAAGGTTTATACGTCCTGCTTTAAAAACTGCTTCTATATGGGGGGGAACGGCTCCTGTGAATTTTTCAACGACAATATGAATGCGTTTTTCGTTATAATAAAGATCACCATTAATAATGTTTAATGCACTATAATCGCAAAAAGTAACATCACCTTTTAGTTGTCTCTTAGAGGTTCTCAATACGTCCCTATACAATCCATCGATATAATCTGCCATCGGTTCGGAATGGGAGACGTATCTCGGATCAGCAAGAGCAATATTGACAGTATCTTCCAACTGGCCGAAGCGGTTTTCTGTCGCTTCCAGCAGGTGCCGGAATAATACGGTAAGAAAATTCTTATTTTCTACTTTAATCTCATTCTCATTAATGAATCGAGATATTACGGGTGTATTCAAATACGCCGGTTCCCAGAAATTTATTTCGATTCCTGCGATATTTCCGGAAACATTATATTCAAGGCACTTGAATCCTTCGGGGGAAAGAATAAAATCCCCTCTGGCCAGAAGGTTTTCCAGGTGATTGGAATCGAACACACTTAACTGGCTTTTAACCATATTGATAGGTATATTAAAATATTCGCTTATCTTTTGCGGATCATTACCGAACACCCGTTCAGGAACACATTTAACCAGGTTACAGGTATCTACCACAGCTTGCTCAACCTGTTCCATCATCCGGTGTCCAATAAAAGTGGGCCATCCATGGAAACGATATAAATAATGGGATTCATCCAGTTCTGTTAATGTGTAATTGGAGATATCTAAAATTTCCGTGTTATTACGTGCATATTCCAGGAACATGGCATTGGTTTCACCCAATTGTCCGTGCCCATCCCGTATACTCTTAGTTATACGAACTTTGCCAAAGGTATCCAGAATTTGATTAACAACTTCCATGTTTTTCTCAACATAGGGAGAAGCCATCATGTCGCGATGTTCGCCAAAACCTTCATAGCAATGATATTCTCCTTTGGCAACACTATCCCATCCTTCAAAACCGGGAGCATTTAAACGGCCGCTTGCCTGGATCAAATGAATACCTGCATGGATAGGTTGGAAATCGATCAGGTTATCATGATAATGCCTGTATTTTAATATCACATCAAAAATTTTGTCGGAATAGGATTCTAATCCCAATAAAGAGAGAGTAGCTTTTAATTCATCATTAACTTCCTTTTCCATTTGGGTTAGAATGTCTTCAGAAGGAAGCGCTTTTCGAATATAACTATCCAGTAAAATAATCTCTGCCGGTTCATATCCCTTTCTTTCCAGTACTTCCGCACATTTCATGCATAATTTCCCACCGGCAGAGTAACCCAATAGAATACATGAGCCCTCAGGTTGCATCTCCATAATAACCGATGCATATTTCTCTATCAGGTTTTCATCATCGATGTAGTTAAAAGCAATCAAACGGTAACCGGGAAGTAATGCTGCCACCTGCATATAGGATAATCCGTACGCACTGGCAGGAGGAAATGCAAATATAATACGATTGCTTTCTCCTGTTCCAAGAGTTACATAGATTTCATCTTCCCGATTGAGACTGTCTCGTCTCAAATACTCGGAAAGACTCCTTATAAAGGGATTCGCAAAAAACCTGGCCATCGGCATACGGCAATTGTATTTTCGTTCCACTTCAAAAAGCAGTTTTACGACTTTAAGCGAATCTCCTCCAATTCGGAAGAAATGATCATCGATGCTTATGGGATTTTCTTTTGTATTACGGCCCAATACTCGTCCCCATAATTCCATCAGTTCTTCTTCAAGGATATCCCTAGGAGCAACAAATAAAGTATCTCCCACAAACGAAGGTAATGGCAGCGCTTTACGATCAATCTTCCCGGAAGTAGTTACCGGGATTTTATCTAATATAATGAAATAAGCCGGAATCATATAATGAGGTAAAACTCGCGATATATCCTCTCTTACTTGTTCTACACGGACAGTTTCACTCGAATTTCC
>JAKAGC010000437.1 GCA_021817755.1 Acidobacteriota bacterium
ATTGCATTGGCACTTTGGAAATCAAAATTTGTCTATAAAATTGCACGGACAGCAGCATATGGATTTATCGTGATTCAGTTGGCTTCGCTTTTTATGGCTTATAACCGGATGCCCGAGATTCCAAGTTTTAAAAAGTACACCATCGATGAATTAGCAAAATATTCTTTTTCATCAAAAACCAATGCGGTAATAATTTTACTGGATACATATCAGACCGATCTATTCCAGGAGATAATCACTGAAGAGCCTCAATATAAAGAGATTTTTAACGGGTTTACCTATTTTAGAAATTCCCTTTCTGTTTTTCCCAAAACATATGCTTCGGTTCCATCTATTTTAACAGGATGTGCCTATGATAATAGTGTACCGATGCAGGATTTTTTAAAGAAAGCGTATCATTCCGAAACCTCGTTACCGGCAATATTAAAACGAAATGGGTTTCGTGTAGAATTGTATCCGTATCCTCATACTGAAAACACCATTTATTTCGATGAGTCCATTGCTTCCAATTTTAAGAAGATCGAAACCGGAGTTTTTTCTTTTGAAGATTTGGGATTTTTGGTGGATATATCATTATTCAGGCAAGTACCTCATTTTCTAAAACCCTTTATTTACAATGAGCAGGAGTGGTTATTTAAACGTTTGTTCACTCCCACTTTCGCGGCTAATGATTCAAAAGCTCAAAAAGAGGGAAACAATTCGCAGAATCAGAATCCGTTGAACCTTTCGAAAAAAGCAATGCAATTGTATGATATCCGGTTTATCCGGGATGTAGTAAACAAATTAACTGTAGATGGAGTAACTCCGGTATTCAAATACTATCATTTAAACGGATTACACCGGCCATTGGTACTGGATGAGAAACTGGAAGTCCGGCAAATGTCTTATAGTAAGCGTTCCAGTTTCAAATCCCAGGGAAAAGCATGTCTGGAAATCGTTCGTTTATTTATTAATCAGTTGAAATCCGCAGGGCAATTTGATAATACAGCGATTATCGTAATGGGAGATCATGGCAGTGCCGATTATCCTTATGGAGTAATACTGGGAAATACCGGATTGATTCCCGATGAAACCCAGGATAAGAAAATTCCTCTTCATATTAAAGCTTCCGGATTACCTCTGGTGCTGATTAAACCGCTTCATGCACAAGATGAAGAATTAAAAATCTCAGATGCACCTATTTCATTAAAAGACATGTCTGCGACTGTTGTTTCATTGCTTGGAATAGTCCCTCCTGCTTCCACAATTTCAATGTTTAATGTTCCTGTTGATCAGCCGCGTGAAAGGAAATTCTTTTACTATAATTGGAGTGGATGGGGAAATGATTTCTTGTATAGTATGAGAGAATATATCGTGAATGGTCATTCATGGTTGGATAAATCATGGACAGAAGCAGGAACGATTCGCGCGGCCAATACCAAGACTCCTTATAAACCCGGGACTAAAATCAATTTCGGAAGGGATGGGGATTCGGTGCGTTACCTGGGGATAGGTTGGCATGGTGCCGGTAAAGACGGATTTACCTGGACCCGTGAAAAGAAAGCGGAGTTATTTTTTGTTCTCTCCGATGTCAAACGCGACTATATTCTAAAAATGGTTCTTAAACCCTATCTTGTACCGGGGAAGCTGAATGAGCAGGTGGTTAACGTCATGGTTAACGGTAAATTGGCGGAAACCTTAAAATTAACCGATCCTGAAGTGCGAGAATACAGTATAAAAATTCCTGCATCTTTTTTAACAGGAAACGATTTGTCGATTATTTTCGATATTCCTACTGCTACAGCTCCAACTGATCTGGGAATCGGAAACGATGTAAGAAACCTTGGTATTTCGGTTAAAACTGTAATTCTGGATGAAATGTAATTCGACTAAATTTATTTTTCAATTGAATTCATATTGGTGATATAATAGAATTATCGCGCGATTGGGAATAAATAAAAAAAAAATTTTTTATCTTGAAACAAAGAAAAAAATTTTATATATTAATAGATGCAAAAAAAATATATATTTTTTTTAGGTGGCCATGACGCCGAAATGATTGCAATTAGGGAGATACTGGAAAGAGGCAAAGTTCCCTACTATGATAAAAATTTGACCTGGGGGGCAGCACTTTCTACTTATAGAGAGGAAATAGCAAATTTAAAGAAAAAGGAGATACCTGTATTGGTGGAACTCCGGCTGGATATGGGATTCCCGGAACGTTCAATTATTATAGATCATCATAACGACCGGGCGGGAAAATACCAGAAAACATCGTTGGAACAATCAGCAGAATTGTTGAACATTCAATTGGACCGCAGACAGAAACTAATAAGTGCAAACGATAGGGGACATATACCGGCAATGCAAGAGCTTGGCGCTACCCAACAGGAAATGGAAGAAATACGAATTTTTGATCGAAAATCCCAGGGAGTAACGGAGGAGGACGAGCAAAGAGCAATTGAAGCCATTACCAATCATTCCGAAGAAATCACACCGGATGCCATTTATGTCCAAAGTTCAACAGAAAAGAGCAGCCCGGTAATGGACAGACTCTACCAGAAATATAAACATATCTTTATCGTTACGCCAACTAATGATCTTAGTTATTTTGGCCCTGGCCATATCATAGACAGACTTGAAGCTTATTACACAGAACTTAACCGGTCGAAACCGGAAATCCTTTTCTGGAAAGGTGGAAACTTACCGGACCGTGGTTTTTTCGGATCGACATTTGCCATAGATAAAACAGAATTTATTCATATTTTGAATGGAGAATAAAATGAAAAACAATTTAAAACTTTTAATTATCCTGCTAGTCGTAATCGTTTGTATTCCATTTAATACATATCCTGAACAACATAAAACCACTTACTTTTCGCCTCACAGTTTTTATTTTTACGTGATGGGAAGCTGGTTAACTCATTTTCAATCGAATTATTACTATTATGACGATTTTTTTCTCTTCGATGACAGTCAATTTGCACCTACTTTCGGGATTGGCTTTACCATAATCGATTTCGGACGGAGAGGGAGGATTAATATCGAAGGAGATTTTTCCACGTCGAAATTCAATTTCTCCGATTATAGAGGAAGCAGAGTAAATGCATGGGCAATAATGGTTAGCGGGGAATACAGGGTGTCCCGTAAGTCTCCTTTGCGTGTTTTTGCAGGAATAGGCGTTGGGATTATCGATTATACAAATAACCGCAACGTTTGGGATTTGAATTATATCCTGGATAATTCGGAAGTATTATTATCCTCGGATTTGGGAATAAAACTGGATCTCAATAGAAATCTTGCGGTTCGGGGAGAAATACGATATTACTGGACTTATGATCCTTATGTATTTGAATCCATAGAAGAAAGCAGTCTTGGAATGGCATTATCCCTTGGTTTGGAATTGCGGTTATAGTTTTTTTTTGATAGTGAAATATTAGTATTAAAAAATTATTAAAATAAATCGTTACTGATCCGTTCCGGATGATGTATAACGTTCAATTATATCATATAGCAAGTCTTTATCAATTGGTTTCGATATATAATCATTCATCCCTTCTGACATGAATTTTGCTTGATCGCCTTTCATGGCATGAGCAGTTAATGCAATAATGGGGATATTTCCATCGATTTTACGAATGCGGCGGGTTGCTTCGATTCCGTCCATAATGGGCATCTGGATATCCATCAGGATAATATCTACTCTTTCTCCAGGTTGTCCCAGTTTTTGAATGAAATAATCGACTGCTTCTTTTCCATTTTGGGCAATTTCAGCGTTGTGCCCTTTCTTTTCCAGTAGTTTTTTTATTAATCGTTGATTAATGGAGTTATCTTCAACAACCAGGATATGATATCCTTTCTGTGGTGTGGCTTCCGGTTCTTTTTGTATTGCCATAACCGGATTATTCCGCAAACCGGAGGCATCCATAATTGAAGTCAACAAGTCCTGTGTATTTACAGGTTTCATTAATAAGAGTAATCCTTTATACGAATTCAATTCTGCAATATCATCGATAGAAATACCGGAGGTAAGCATAATAACAGGTATCTCCGGTAACAACTCCGACCGGATCTGTTTCAGTATGGTTCGACCATCCATTTCAGGCATTCTAAAATCAAGAATGACTAATTTGAACTGATTGGGTGAGTTTAACCGGGATTTCAAAAGTTCCAGAGCTTCGAATCCCGATTGGGTTACTTCCGGTTTTAAACCATTTTTCTTGAGTACTTCTTCCAGGAACCGGCAATTGGTCTTATTGTCATCCACTACAAGAATGGGATAATCTTTCAATAATGAGAGATCGGGAATGGTTTTTAATTCCGGGGGTGAGACCGCTAATTCGAATAATGCTGTAAAATGAAAAGTGCTTCCCGGAGAAGTCTTCCCAGAATGAGGAAAAGTAGAAGGGCTTTCCACCCAGATAATACCTCCCATAAGTTCAACCAGTTTGGAACTAATTGCAAGTCCTAAACCGGTTCCGCCGTATTTACGAGTAGTGGAAGTATCGGCTTGAGAAAATTTATCAAAGATAGTAGATATCTGTTCTTCCTGGATTCCGATCCCGGTATCGGAAACAATAAAATGGACCAGGATTTTTCCCTCAAGTCCCTCTTCCAATATTTCAA
>JAKAGC010000438.1 GCA_021817755.1 Acidobacteriota bacterium
AAACCCGGCGCAGATAAAATAAAAGACTGGAATTTACCCGAGGCAGCTCATGATCCTCTCTTCAATCTCCCCCCCATTCCCATTGCCCATTCGTTACCCGAAACCCCCTTTCTCTTTCTCAACCACTACCAGCGAAAGCATGCCCAAATATTTTTCGGTCGTTCCTACCGTATCCGGGAATTATACGACCGGGTAACCCGTAATGATTCCTCTCCTGTGATTTTATTGTATGGGCAATCCGGGGTTGGTAAATCCTCTCTCCTCGATGCCGGGCTTTTACCCAGGATTGAAAATTCCCATACCGTTTTATATGCACGCCGGGACCAGGAAGAAGGATTATCCCGGACACTCGAAGAAATTCTCGATAAGCAGGTTCAATCCCTTTCCACCAAGATTGATCATCATTCTCTCACCCCCTCTCAGAAATGGGAACATATCGAACTTCACACCCAAAAACCTTTCGTGATAATACTCGATCAGGTCGAAGAAGTTTTTACCCGGCCCAATTACCACTTAAAAAATGAATTGGAACAATTTACCTCTCTATTGAAAACTATTTTCGAAGCTCCGGCGAGGTATCCGAAGGGAAAGCTGCTCCTCGCGTATCGTAAAGAATATCACCCCGATATCGATGAAAAATTTAAGCAGTATGAGATCGATCGTTCACATGTATTTATTAAACCACTCGAGCGGAAGGATATTATCGATGTCGTCACCGGTTTAACCCGTGAAAAACGGTTGAAAGACAGATACTCTCTTGAAATCGATCCCCTGCTGCCTTCGATTATAGCAGATCATTTGTTAGAGGATTCCAAATCTCCCATTGCACCCGTATTGCAAATTATATTAACCCGGATGTGGGACAGTACCACGAAAAATAAAGAAAAGGGACGAAGTCCCGCGCTAACACCAGCACTAACACTATCACTAAATAAGTATGGATCACCCCTTCATCATTTTACCATTCACTTGTACCTTGAATTGAAAAAAGAGGGATTGCTTTTGTCGGATTTTTTTCATCGCCAGATGGAAGCACTCGCTGCCTGGAATAATCAGGTCGTAAAATCCGGTTTAGCCCTCGATCTATTGAAATATCACACCACGTCATGGAATACGGCTTATGCAAGGGATATTGAAGAGATAAACCAAACGTATCGCAGTAATTCTTACATTTTACCAGATTTGATTGTCCGGTTGAAAAATCTGTATTTATTGGCCGATACCAACCGTGGCAAAGATGAAACCGGTCTTGCTCATGATACACTTGCCTCTGTTGTAATTAATGAATACAATACGTCGGACAAGCCCGGGCAGCGTGCTGCCCGTGTGCTTGCAGCCAAGATAGACCATTTTGAAAAAGATAATAATACGGTTTACCTCGATGAAATCGATTTATCAACTGTTGAACTCGGTAAAAACGGCATGCGGGATTTAACACCCCAGGAGGAAAAATTGCTGGAAGAGAGTAGGAAACGAAAAATTGAGCGCGAACATCAGGCTAAGCGGAATAAAACCATTCGAACAGTCTCGGTTATTATTATTTTTATAGTTGCATGTATTGCCTTATGGCAGTGGATGGTGGCGTCTCGTAATGAGCGGATTAATAAGGCGGATTTGCTATCGTATCAAGCGCAGGATATCTGTGATAAAAACCCCACCCAGGGATTTCAAAAGGCACAAACAGCCTGGAACATGAATAAAAATAACATTACCACAAAGGCTATTCATGCCATTTTTAGGGATAATTGTTTTTATAAAATTATTGCCAGATGTTCTGAACCCTTAAATAAAGTATGTTTTTCAGTAAATGGACGGTATATCTATGCCACTTTCGATAATGGAAATATTCGGGAATGGAATCTTAAAGGAGAAGAAATAAAGGATTTAAAACGCGTACCCAATAGTATTACTATTAGTGAGCCTTCTCATGATAATCGTATACCGTTGGGTAGTAATTCCAGCATCATCCGCTTACGCGAAGAAACGAAAAATATTATAATCGAATTAGATGGACATAACGGAAGAATTTCTGCTTATGCTTTTTCTCCTGATCAAAAATATATACTCACAGGCTCCACCGATAAAACTGCCCGGTTATGGACATTTAAAGGAATTCCCTTGCAGGTTTTTAAAGGCCACGAAGGGACAATCACTTCTGTTGCATTTTCACCCAATGGAAAATATATTCTCACCGGTTCAGAGGATAAAACATTGAGACTATGGGAATTAAAGGATAAAGAAATAGAATGCTTTGATGAAATAGATGGAGAAATCGTTTTTACTTTTTTTTCTCAAAAAGAAAATGAAATTTTTTTAGCTTCCACCAATGGAATCATATATAAGTCGAATTTGAAAACCAATCAAAAGCAAGTGATTAAAGATTTTAAATCCAATCTCACCGTCGCATTAATGTCTCCTGGTGGAAAAAGAATTCTTACAGGGTTTTCCGATGGGGTGATTTGTCTAATTGATATGGAAGGGAATGAATTATGGAGAAGGGATAATCATCGTTCTCCGATTTCATCACTGGATTTTTCTAAAGATGGGATATACTTTCTCACCGGTTCGTATGATAAGACTGCGAGGTTATGGGATATAAAGGGAAATGAATTCGCAATTTTCAAAGGACATACTCACCGAATTACATCAGTAGCATTTTCACCCGACGGGAAGTATATTCTTACCGGTTCATATGACAAAACAGCCCGGTTATGGGGCAGAAATGGAAAAGAATTAAAAGTCTTTGCGGATCATACCGATTGGGTAACTGCAGTTTCATTTTGCCCCGATGGGGAATCCATTATCACCGGTGCAGGTAAAAAGACCGTGCGGTGGAAAGTATCGGATGGAAGCGAAATATCCGAATTTAAAGGACATGAAAATATTGTTCAAACCATTATATTTTCTCCTGATGGGAAATATATCCTGACCGGCTCGACCGATAAAATTGCAATTTTATGGGATTTACATGGGGAGCGGTTGCAGGAGTTTAAAGGACATGATGGCTTCATCAATTCCGTCTCCTTTTCTCCCGATAGTAATTATGTTTTAACCGGTTCTTCCGATTGCACTGCCCGGTTGTGGAAAATATATCCCCTGGAAGAATTCTTGAAATCAGGGGTTTGCGAGAAGTTTGAGCGGCAATAATACTAAAACTATTTCAATAAGGAGAAAGAATCATTATGAACATGAAAAGAAACCTTGTTTCGCTTTTTATTTGTTTAATTATCATACTTGGGGTTAATACATTTGCCCGGGAGATCGTGCTGAATTTAGACGAAGAAATAATTAGAGAAAAAATTCTTTCAGCTTATTTTCTTCAAAAGGAAAACGAAGTAAAAAATCCAGCTTTAAATATAGGAGAAGAAATACAGGACAGCATGGTTGTAAGGCTTGCTGATTCGGCTTCTTATATGAAGGATTTGGATTTGTTGATAGCGTGCGAAATTATCGCCGTGCAAAAAAAGAATGACGGCGTTTTGGCGGATGTCCTGTATTATACAGGAAAGTATTTCACCTCTGCCACAGATTATAAAAAGGCCAACGATTATTTTGAAAAAGCATTTCAGATTTATCTTAATTTGAATGAGTCGGATGGTCAGGCTAGAATATGGGAGCAAAAAGGAGAAAATTCCGACAAAACCGGCCAGGGCGATGTGGCACATGAATTTTACGGAAAAGCCCTGGAGTTATATGAAAAAACAGAAAATTTACCCGGGCTAATTCGTGTATTGAATGTATTGAAACTAAAATACAAAGATATTGGCAAATATGAGAGGATATTCGAATATTCCAGTCGCTTGTCAAAGCTGGAGCAAAAGGTGGAAGCCTTAACCGGAATGGGAGATATATGGATAAATAAAGGAGAAATGTATAATAATGCCGGAAATACTAAAGAAGCAATTATTGCATTTGATCAGGCTATGCCTTTCTTTGAAAAAGCAGGTAATACAAACAGCCTTGCCATTGCTTACGAAAAAAAAGGAATTGCTTACCAGCGAATGGGAGAATATCCATCCGCTCTTACCGCATATCGAGATGCATTGAATCTATATAAAAATATAAACAATAAAAATGACCTGGGGCGTATGTACGAATATATTGGAAATATCTATTTCTGGATGGATAATTATTCCCTGGCATTAAGAATATATGAAAAAGCACTGAAATTTTATAATGAATCGAGCAATCTTCTCGGGCAAGCCACGACAAAAAAGCAAAAAAGCGAAATATTCTCGAAAACAGGGAATGATATCCGAAATCCACTTGAACTCAACAAAGCACAAAAATTAGCGGATGATAATCAACTGCTTCTAAATAGCAACAATAATCCTTATGTAAAAATGACACCGGATGAATATCTCAAAACTCTTGAAAATAAAAAAGATTTTAAATCGCTAGCCTGGGAATATCTCATGCAGGGGAATGAATATTCCGGTGTAATGAATTATACGGTTCAACCCAATATCAAAAAAGCATTGGAATTGTTCAAAAAAGCAATGTTCTATTTTAATAAAATAGGCGATTCCGTTGGGCAGGGAAAGGTTTACTTCGGAATGGGAAATGTATATTCCAATACAGGCCAGGATGGCCGGGCATTAAC
>JAKAGC010000439.1 GCA_021817755.1 Acidobacteriota bacterium
TTTTTTATCATTATCATTATTTTTATTTTCCGGTACCCCATCCGTAAAAAATATGAGCACATCACCACTATCTAATTGGTATTTCTTTTCAAGGTAAACCATATCCGGCTTAACTCCCAAAGGTATCTTGTTCCCTTCACCTTCCAATTTTATGACGGAGTGTTCTTTTTTTAAAAGAGGTATACTTAACCCGGCATTAGTGAATGTGATTTCTTTTGTTTTGATATCGAGTGCAGCTAAACAAAGGGCTGTAAACACATTTTTCCCTGTTTTAAAATAGAGCGGACGGTTCACCCTGCGTAATATTTCTTTTACAGAAGAGGATTCATCGGCTTTCATATAGATCATTCCCGAAGTCATAACCGCAGTCATTGCAGATTTCATCGCTTTTCCCGATACATCTCCTATGGCAATTCCCAGGCGGGTTTTTTCTTCATTCATCCAGATATAATCAAAAAAATCTCCTCCTACCTCATAGGCAGGGACACAGATTCCTGAAATATCAAATCCTTCCACTCTCGGATCCTCCTGTGGCATGATCGACATCTGCGCATCATGTGCGGTTTGCAATTCCGCTTTAATACGAACATTTTTTAATCGCCGTAAATACAATCCTAAGAATAACGCAGCTCCCAATATAACCATTATACTGTTAAACCATATCGTTCGCCAAAATGGAGGATGAATAATGATTCGAAGAGATACTCCTTCATTATTCCATACACCGTCATTATTGGATGCTTTTACCCTGAATGTATACCTTCCGGGAGGAAGTTTGGTATAGGAAGCAAACCGCTTCCTGGCACTTGTATAAACCCAATCTTCATCAAAATTTTCCATCTTGTATGCATAGCTGTTTTTATCAGGAACAGTGAAATCTAAAGCTGAGAATTCAAATGAAAAAATATTTTCCCTATGTCCCAAGTGCAATTCTTTAGTCCAGGTTATGGATTGACGAAGCGGCGATGCAGGAGAAATCTCCGTGGGCTGGTTAAATAATCTGAAGGCAGTTATTACTACTGGTGGAATCGTCGGATTGTTTTTTATCCGGGAAGGAAAAAACATATTAAGCCCATCTATTCCTCCAAAAAACATTTCTCCCGAATTACTTTTAAAAAAGGCACCTCCATTGAATTCATTTCCTTGAAGTCCGTCTTTAACATTATAATTCTTACATGCGAGTGTCCTGGGATCAAAATCCGTTAATCCTTTGTTTGTACTGATCCAGAGATGCCCTTTTTCATCTTCCAATATGCCATATAATGCATTACTCGGGAGCCCATGTTTTTCCGTGTAATGGATAAAATGATAGGAATGATCTTTTTCCCGGATTAACTTATTCAATCCTCCACCGTAAGTTGCAATCCATAAATTCCCTGCATGATCTTCATAAACATATTGCACATTAAGATGACTCAGGCTGCGGTGATCAACAGAGCTCGGTGTAAATTGCCAGAATATTCCGGATTCAGGATCGAAGCGATTAAGCCCGTTATCTCCTGTACCGATCCAAAGAATCCCAGGCTCCACTTTCGATTCACAGATGGAATAAATAATACCCCCACTAATTGCAGTCGGATCATTTGGGTTTTGGAAGTAATGGATAAAAACTCCCGATTCTCGGTCGAACCTGTTTAATCCACTCCCTATAGTGCCTATCCAAAAACGCCTCTTACTATCTTCAAAAATGGCCCGAATAAAACTGTTACTTATGCTATATAGATTAGCCGGATTAAATTCATACCGGGTAAAGGTTTCATTTTTGGGATTAAATTTATTCAATCCTCCACCAGCAGTACCAATCCATACGATACCGTCTCGATCCTGGTAAATAGCACGCACAACATCATTCCCCAATGAATTTATTGAATCATTCTGTGCCCGGAAATAGGTATGGATATTCTTCTTTCGATTCCATCGATCAAGCCCTGAACCGTTTGTACCTATCCATACATCATTGTTTCGATCTTCCATTACTGAATAGATAAAATTATCGATCAATTGATTCTGTTTCCCAGGATCTGTTTTAATTGTCTTGAACTTATCATCCCGGTCATATTTATTTAATCCACCTCCGGACGTCCCAATCCAGAGAATGCGCGATTTATCCTCCAAAATGGAAAAAACCGTATTATTACTAAGACTGTTTGGATCTAAAGGATTTCTAGTATAACTTGTAAATGTACCGTTAATTCGATTGAAACGATTGATACCATTATTAAGAGTCCCTATCCAGAGTACACCTGAGCGGTCTTCATAAATTGAGGTAATCGTATTACCGCTTATACTTCCGGAAACATCCGGATCAGCGATAAAGTGTTCGAACTTCCCCGTTTTCCTATCCATCCGGTGCAGTCCCATTGCTGTCCCCACCCAAAGCATCTCTTTTGAATCCTCATATATCGATGTAATACCATTATTTAACAAGGTTGTTGAATCGCCTTCAACATGAATAAATCGGTCGAAATTATTTTTCTTCTCATTATACCGGCTTAATCCCCCTTGAAGGGTTCCTATCCAGAGAGTTCCCGACTTATCGATAAGAAGTGCGGAAACACCAGTTGGGCTAAGACTTTTCTCATCTCCAGGGACATTGAAATAATGAACGAAGCGCTCTGAATAACTTATCGATTTTTTTCCATTTTCATTGGGAATAATAATTCGAGTTCGAATAATACATGTAAGACCGGCATTTGTTCCCACCCAGATATAACCTTTTTTATCTTCTGCAATTGCTCGGGTGACGTTTGTTGGTGTACTATTCGGTTCATTTACACCATATCTATATCGTCTGAATTTCTCTGTTCGAGGATCGAACCGATTCAATCCGCCACTGATCGTGGCAATCCAAATATTCCCGGTAGAATCTTCCAACAGCCAATTAATCTGCCCGTCACTGATACTGCTTGCATCATCCGGATCAGGTTTATATACGATAAAATCATACCCATCATATTTATTTAATCCTTCTTGAGTTCCGAACCAAAGGAAACCTTTTCTATCCTGGATCATGCAAAACACAGTGCTCTGGGATAATCCATCCGTCAATGAAATATGCTTGAACCGCATTTCCCCCGTTTCCCCATTTATAAATGCAATTCCACTCAACAGCAATAAAAGCATGAATACTGTCTTTTTCATTCTTGTTTCTCCTTTATCGGATTCAAAAAGGACCCACTTACTCATTGTACAGAAAAAAAAAACGCTTTGCAATATTTTCCGCATAGTAATCAAAAACAATAAATCCTTTATAAGAAAGAATTTAAAATCCAGTCTGTCATTTTTTATTCTTTTTAGTTATAATATGCCTGCTATGATTACGAAGCGAACTGAGATACTCCGGTTAAAAGAAGAAATAGAGACGCTCAAGCGTCGGAACACGGAGCTCGAAAATCTCGGGAAAGAATACGAGCGAATGACCGGGACGCTAAAAGAGAGCGGAGAAATGTACCGTAGTCTCTATGATAATATTAATATCGGTCTATATCGTTCCACTCCTGATGGAAGATTAATCATGGCGAACCCGGCAATCGCAAAAATTTTAGGCTTCGATTCTCTCGATGAACTACTAAAAATCAATTTTGACGAACTCGCTATCCGCCTCTCTTACCCACGTAAGGAATTTAAAAAAATGATGGAGTTCAACACGCGGCTCGAAGGATTTGAAACCTCTCTTCGTCGTCGCGACGGTAATGTTGTTTATATTCGCGAAAGTGCCATCGCTGTTAAAGATGAAGATGGGAACGTACTCTATTATGAAGGAACCGTTGAGGATATCACAGAAATAAAAAAAATAAATGCGGTCCTCGAAAATTCAAAAATAGAACTTGAAAAACGAGTTAAAGAACGTACCGTAGAATGGACACGCATTAACGAGCAATTGAAAGAAGAACTCGAAAAGCGGAAAGAAATCGAAAAAGCGCAGATGGAAAGCGAAGAAAAATTCCGTATTCTCTCGGAAAAATCACTGGTTGGGATTTTTATCTGGCAGGATGGCGCATTTCAATATGTAAATGCTTCTTTTGCCCTCATGTTCGCTTATTCCAAAGAAGAGATGATGCACAATAATTTCGAGAATCTCGTTATAAAACAGGATTGGTCGATGGTGAGCAGTAAAATCCAGCGGTTACTTGACGGTGATGTTTTTTCATCCCATTTTCAATTCCGTGGCCGGAGAAAAGACCGGAAAGCCATTTTCCTGGAAGTTCACGAAGCCAGAATTAATTTCCGGAACCACCCCGCCATTATAGGCACATTTATCGACGTAACCCATATGAAAATCATCCAACGTGCATTAAAAGAAAAGAAGGAGCAACTCGAAGACCTCAACCGTTACCTGGAACAACGAATCGAAGCCGAAATAAAAAAAGGGAGACAACAAGAACAAATCCTCATGCAGCATTCCAAGCTCATCTCTATGGGAGAAATGGTCGGAGCTATTGCACATCAATGGCGTCAACCTCTTACTTCCATTGGATTTATTATTCAAAACCTCCAAAGTGCTTATGAACTCAATATCTTTTCTGAAGCCTACCTCAATCGCTCCGTTGAAGAAGCGATGACTCTTATTAAATTTATGTCAAAAACAATCGATGATTTTAGA
>JAKAGC010000440.1 GCA_021817755.1 Acidobacteriota bacterium
ATCTGTAAAGACCAATTCATGGCTGTTTCAAATTCATCGGGGAATTCCTGGGGGGTACGTGCCTGGATAGATTCTTCTTCCTCGGGGGAATCCAATTCGATATGATTTCTTTCAAGGAAGCGACAAGCGAGGAGATAATCGAGTTCGGCTTTTTTCGTTACTTGTACACCTGCTGCCTTTAATTTATCTATTGCTCGAATAATTGCCTTGGAATACCTTATGGTGGCAGCTCTATCTTTGGGCTGATTATTGGTTTGAGTCTCCTTTTGTGCTTTCTCATCAAAGGCATTTGACAACCGATCAAATTGACTCAACTCTATTCTCCTCTATATTAAATATTATTATATCGGCATCATTACACACTTTCTTGACTAATAAATAATCAGAAGTTATAAGAAAGTTACTCATGGAACTTTAGAAATTCTTTTGGGTTCTGTTTTTAAAGACAATACTGGGATGGGACACTCTTCCCAGTCATGATGCCAACATACTACAAGATCACACAAAAACAAACGGTCTTCATATTTTTTTATATCGAGACTGCGGTACTCAAAATGAAGTTTTAATTGTTCCCATTGTATGAAATGTTCCTGAGGACCGACACAACGTTTGGCTTCTGCTTCGGGGAAATCAGAAGAAATGGATTCGAGTATATATCCGAGTTTATTGGAAATAATCCCGAATAGATATATGACACCTTTCTTGTTCTGAGGGACAAAATCGACATTACTGGAAGTAAGGGGTTGACCGATAACATTTATTACTTCTTTAGTTGATGATATGGGAGGTTTTAAGGGTTCTTCATCCTGGGGTTCGATTTGGGGTTCATTGGATGATTCGAGAAGGGCATCGAAAAAATCGCTTCTATCCGGGAACAATTGAAAAGGAGTTGGCAACTCTTCATCTAAGGGTTCTACGGAACCTGAATCGATATCATCGGTCTCATTAAGAACTTTATGGAGGTAATCTTCTTTCTCAAGGGTTTGGGATTGGTGGACATCAAAAAAAGTAATAGAAGGTTGTTCATTTGAAGAATCGTTTGCAAATTTCCTTTTAGCTGCTAAATATGCTTCGCTTACACTTTTCCAGCGTTCTTTATAATGGGCCTCATCATATTTTCCTTTTTCTGCGATCAATGATGGGGTAGGAAATTCTCCAGTATCTTCATGAAGGCGTAATAAATCCATGAGTAGATCATCTTCGCTTGTGGGTTCTTCCTTTGCAACGGGAGTTGAAGAACTTCCATCTGATTCGTTGTACTCGAGGCCTGCTTCCTGTAATGCACGAGCCCAAGAACCGAGGTAAAACCGGATGGAACTGATCGGAACGGTAGAATTCAATTCAAATTCGCGTTGGGATAAAGAGGAAGTACCGAGCTCTCGAGCAACTCGCTTTATTTCTTCAATTATCTGTTCCCTGGAGAACATTTCATTTTCCTCTTTAGTCAAGTATAAATAATACTTCAAAAGAGAAATATATCACGCTTTTCATAGGAGTATTCCTCTTTCAGAGATTACCGGGAATTCGACTATAAAAACAGTACCTTTTCGGGGTTCGCTTTGGACAGAAATCGTACCTTTGTGAAGCTCAACGAGGTCTTTAGTTATGGCGAGACCGAGTCCGGTGGATATTTCTCCACCAGTGGGTTTGGCACTGAGGCGTTGGAATTTTCCAAACAATTTCGCTAAATCTTCCTGTTCAATACCGGGGCCTTCATCGATTACCTTAAGTGTAACTTTTTTATTGGAATTTTCAAGAGTGACTTGAATTGTTTTACCTGGTTGAGAATATTTAATGGCATTATCTAGTAAATGACCGATTACCTGCCTGAGGAGCATTCTATCGCCGAGGACGATACAATGATTCTCGATTTCCTCCTGGATACGTTGATTCTTACGAGCGGCATTGGATTGTTGAAGCTTAACGGCAGTAGACACGACTTCGCTGAAATCGAGTTTCTCTTTGTGTAAAATAAGTTTTCCGCTCTCAATAGAGGTTATTTCGAGGAATCCTGCGATGAGTTTAATCATGCGGTCAGTGGAGCGATAAATAATACGTAATTTCTCCTCAGCGAATCGATCGCCTTTGGTTCGTGCTTGTAATAAATCGGTATAACCGATAATTACCTGTAATGGGTCTTTTAAATCATGTGCTGCAAGTTGTAAAAGCTGGTTTTTCAATTCATTTGCTTTTCTGAGGTCTTCATTTGCAATCTTTAATAATGAACGATTTTCAAAGCTGGTATACCTGATCTGGTGAAAAATAAAAATTGCTGCGAGTGCGGAAAGTATAGAAAGCATAAGGTTAATGATTCCATACATTTCTGAAGCTGCAATATATTCGACATGAATAGTTAGGCTTACGACAAGGAATATTACGAGAGCAATGAGCATATTGATGAGTGCAGGAAGTTTTTGAATGGGGGCCATGGATGTAAGTAATGCAACGATGGCATAACCTCCGAGGTAACTGGGATGGCCTCCTGCAAGTGCTACAATAATTGAAGTAGCAATACTAACATAAAATACGATTGCGTATAAAATCCAATCGGGACGTCGGTTTATTTTGGGAATGAAAGCAAATAAAAAAAATGAAAGGATACCTACTGCGGAAAATCCCCATCTTAAATAAATAATAAGGGGTACATCTCCGATTAATTGAATATCCAAACTGATATATAAGGGCCAGGAAATAGTGGCAATAAGCATAGCGAGGATAGATACGGGACGGCATTGACGAATCAAATCTTCGGAAAAGGTTTGAGGATTAAGCTCGCTTTCCTTTTTAAACTCAAAAGCACTCAACAACTTTTCAACAACCCGTCGAACCATTTCCCTTTTTCAACCTCGTATCATAAACGGCATTTCCCGTTACTCAAACCTGGGCTCCTATCAAAAATCAATACCATATTATAATAGAATCAAAAAAAAGTTACAATGGTTTTTGAATTTTTAAAGGCATGAAGCAGATTTTTATCAGAAATTCATTTTTGGATAGTCTGGTGTCTGCCGGTACCTACTGAAATATAATTCACGGGGACTTCAACACTTTCCTCAATATAAGCAATATACTGACGGGCTTCGAGGGGTAAAGATTGAAACTGTTTGATATCTCCGATATTGGATTTCCAGCCTTTAAACGTTTTAATAACAGGCTTAACGTTTTCTAAGTATTCAAAAGAGGGATCAAATATGATTCCCTGTTCTCCTGTTTTCGTATCTTCATAGGCAGTGACTACTTTTATTTGATCGAATTCATCGAGTACATCGAGTTTAGTGAGAAATATTGAATCAACACCATTAATCATAATGGCATATTTTAAGGCGACAAGGTCCAACCAACCTACCCTGCGGGGACGTCCGGTTGTTGCTCCGTATTCATTGCCTTTTTCCCTTAAGAAGTTAGCTTCATCATCTAATAATTCGGAAGGAAAGGGACCTCCTCCGACGCGAGTGGTGTATGCTTTGGATATACCGATGACATTTTCAATTGCTTTATGGGAAAGGCCTGTACCTGTGCAAACGCCGCCTACTGTTGGGTTGGAAGAAGTGACAAATGGATAGGTTCCAAAATTGATATCGAGTAATACGCCCTGGGCGCCTTCCAATAGAATGCGTTTTTTGGCTTTTAAATAACTATTAAGTGAATACAAGGTATTGCAAACAAAGGGTTTGAGTTTTTTACCCATTTCAATATATGTATCTATATAGCTATCGATGGATACTTCTTTTCCACCACGTGAAACTATTTTTTGATTATAATAATCATTAAGGGGTTTTGCTTTTTTATAAAAAATATCTCTGTCGAGTAAATCTTTGACGAAAATAGCGCGTCTTCCAGTGAGGTCTTCGTAAGCAGGGCCAATCCCGCGGCGGGTTGTCCCGATTTTTACATAACGTGAATCTTCGAATACGATATCCAATTCCTGGTGTACGGGTAAGATCACGGGACAAAAACTACTTAACTGAAGGTTATCGGGTTGGAATCCTTGATTTCTTATTTGTTCGATTTCTTCAACCAATTGAACCGGATTTACAACAACGCCATTTGCGATAACGGATATCGTGTGTGGAGACAGGATACCTGATGGAAGTAGATGCAATACGACTTTCTTATCTTGAAAGTAAATGGTATGTCCTGCATTATGGCCGCCCTGGTAACGGACGACGACATCATAATCATTGGCCAGGTAATCAATTGCTTTTCCTTTGCCTTCATCACCCCATTGGAGTCCCATTACAACTGTGTTCATGTCAATCTCCTTTGATTTTTTGTTGTTTTAAATAAACGGTTTATTACGGAATTAATAAGATAAAATATACCTCAATTTGGAATAAATGTAAATACCTGGTTGAGAAAGTTGTGATATTGGAAACGGCGTAATATCTATTACCTGGATTCCACCTCTCCCCTACTCCTGGGGTTAAAAAGAATGCATTTACGTTCCAAACATCTGCAATTCAATTTTTTACTTCTGCATTTACATCCTGAGAATCTGCATTTCCAATTTTAGAACTTGTAATTGGATTTTGTGCATCTGCACTCCTATTTTTTCCACCTGTCTTTGTATATTGCATAAATTGTGGTGGCAAGAT
>JAKAGC010000441.1 GCA_021817755.1 Acidobacteriota bacterium
GATAAAATTCCGGATTTCAACAATTTAGCCATCGATTTACTCTGGTTAATTCCCGATTATACCATTGTAGGTAATCCCACAGTTACTGCGCGTTTGATCCGGGATGGTCTTAAGTATAATATTGCATCCATGGGGTTCAGTCGTTTCTATGCCAGGTCCGGTGCACTGTTAGCAATTGGATGTGATTATGAAGATATCGGAAAACAATCTGCTGAAATGGTTTTAAAAATCAGGAAGAGAGAAACGAATTCGAATATAAAAATTATAGTTCCCAGGAAGGTGAAATTTTATATTAATCGTGCTGCTGCTGATCTGTTAAAAATAACGATTTCTGCTCCGGTTATTCAGAGCGCTGCTGAGGTATTTCAATGAGATTAAGCATCACAACAAAAATAATTGTGCTTGCCATCACGTTAATCTTAATCGGTTCTTTATTTCTTGCATGGTTTTTTATTACACATGAGACAGATGCACTTCGTACAGAATTGGAAGAAAGAGCTAATTCGATTACCCGAAAACTGGCTTCTAACAGTGAATATGCACTCATTGTGAGGAATAGAGAAGAACTGGGAGAATTGACAAAAAGTATTCTTCTGGAAAAAGATGTGCTATTTGTAGAGATAATCGATACTAAAAATGAGATTATGGCTATTAGCGGGCAACCTGCTCATAATCGCATACTTAACAATATACTTGAATTTAAAGCTCCCATCATGACTTTTCCTGTAATTAAAAAAGAATTGGGATTTGATTCACCGGAGCAGGTTCAACTTACTCAAAAAGATAAGAGTAAGGTCATGGGGTATGCCCGAATTGGATTTTCCACTATGGATTTAAAGAAAAAATCCCGGCAGGTTGTGGAAATCATTCTATTGGTTATTGTTGCAACTATCATCGGCGCTGTATCTCTGGCTTTCATTGGGATTCGATTTTTTCTTTACCGGCCATTAAAACGGTTAATTAAAGGAGTTGAGCGCATTGGCAGCGGTGATCTTTCACACCGTATGAATATCGAAACAGATGATGAGGTCGGTCAGTTGGCCCAGGCATTTAATAATATGACGGAAAATCTCTCAAAAACGCTTGTTTCTAAAGAGGCAGCAGAAGTATCTAATCAGGCTAAAAGTCAGTTCCTGGCCAATATGTCCCATGAAATCCGTACTCCTTTAAATTCTATCATAGGAATGACTGAATTTACACTTGAAACAGAACTCAGCAGGGAGCAGCGGAATTATTTACAGGTAGTAAAAAACGCTTCCAATTCTTTATTATATCTTATAAATGATATACTTGATTTTTCAAAGATGGAATCCCGTAATCTGACTCTGGAATCCATTGAATTCGATCTCTGGAATACCATTGAATATGCCGTCGATAATTTTGCATTGAAGTCATCTCAAAAAGGACTGGATTTGTCATGTCGAATTAAACCCGATGTCCCCACCTATGCCATCGGTGATCCCGGCAGGCTCCGGCAAATTTTATTAAACCTTATCGGTAATGCGATTAAATTCACCGATTCAGGAGTTGTTCATATCCTGTGTGAAATCGAAAGAGAGGACAGCGATTCCAAGCTCACATGGTTTCATTTTTCTGTTACCGATTCCGGTATTGGTATTCCTGCCGATAAGCTCAATCATATTTTCGATGTATTTAGCCAGGGTGACTCCTCCACTACCCGTAAATATGGTGGAACAGGGTTAGGGCTTTCCATTTGTAAATACCTGGTTGAACTTATGGGCGGAAAAATTCGGGTAGAAAGTGAAGTGGGAAAAGGCAGTGTGTTTCATTTTAATATTCCATTGAAACCCACACCTATGAAAAAGTCCCGTTTTAACAATGTCGATATTATAGCGCTTGCAACCCAGTCGCTGCATTTTCTTGTTGCAGATGCCAATCCGTCCAATCGTGTCATTCTCGGAGATATGCTTTCATCCTGGGGATTTCACCATGAAGAGGTATCCGATGGAACATTTATTTTACCTTTTATGGAAAAAGCCAAAAATGAGAATAACCCGTATCATATCGTAATCGTAGATTCCCAATTGCCCGGGATAGATGGCTTTGAAATCAGCCGGAAAATTAAATCCATACCCGATTTCTCAGGAGTAAAGATTATTCTCTTGACGATAATCGGGCAGATCGGAGATGCAGCCCGTGCATTGGATGTAGGTATCTCTGCATATTTAATCAAGCCTGTTAAGCATTCCGATCTTTTTGATACCATAGTTAGTCTTTTAATCAAATCGACTGCCCCGGGTGTTGCAACAAGACCTGAACTGATTACCGCTCATACCATACGTGAAGATCGTGAAAGGAAAAAACCACTTATCCTCTTAGCTGAAGATGATCCTGCAAACCGGGGATTATTTGAAGCCATGTTAAAAAAAGGAGGGTATTCGGCAATAGTTGTTGAAGATGGTTTACAGGTTCTCGAGATTTTTGAGCGCCACCCCTTTGATTTAATTTTGATGGATGTTCAAATGCCTAATATTGATGGGCTAAAGGCAACGGAATTAATCCGGGCGAAAGAGAAAAGTACAGGAGCTCATATTCCCATTATTGCCATGACCGGAAGGGCTTCGCGTGAGGACATCGAAAAATGTAGTGACGTAGGGATGGACTATCATATTTCCAAACCCTTTTCTTTAAAGAGTCTACTTGAAACGGTTAACGGCGTACTTGATAGCATTGCACCCACCCCTTCTTTAGAAGCCAAAACCCCGGATATTGTAAAAAATCAACCTCATCCCTCACGTTTTAAAATTCTTGTAGCTGAGGACAACAAAGAAAATCGCGATGTAGTTGCCATACTTTTAGATAAACTCAGTGTAGAGTATAGTTTTGCAGAGAATGGTCTTGAGGCTCTTGCTAAACTTGATAAACAGAGATATGATCTCCTTTTGCTCGATATGCAAATGCCGGTAATGGATGGATTGGAAACATTGCGGCATATTCGTGAAGATAAGAAGTATCCCGGACTTAGTATCATTGCGTTAACCGCTCATGCCATTAAAGGTGATACTGAAAGATATATCGAGGCCGGGTGTAATGATTATATTTCCAAACCCATAGACCATGAAAAATTTAAAAGTAAAATTAATGAGCTCATTCGGTTGAAAGCATCCCGTAACGAGTGATGCTTTTTTTTCCCGGAGCTCTTGAATTTTTTTTTAAAAAAGATTAATATAAATAGTCGATGCATCCAAAAAAAACAGGAGCAAGCCATGAAGGATTTAAACGAATTAATCGGAAAATTAAAAGTCGAATTTGCAAAGAGACCCGAATTGTCTAGAGAAGATAAAGATGCTCTCTTTGAAATAATAATCCGTGAAATTGAAGCGTTTTATACGGAGAATTTAAAATTATCCCCTTATGAAGTCGCGATCTTTTTAACTAATAAAGAGAAAACCGTATTATCATTTGCCTGTCCCGAATATATGGTTAATTCAGGGATGATCCCTGTTGTTTCGACAGAAGCGCTTACAGCTAAAGTTTACCGTTCAGGGCAGGGTTTTATCGATAATAAACTGGAAAACCAGCGGCGGTTGATTATTTTTGAAATTATTCGTACCCCTGAGGGAAAGGTATTACCTTTATGGAAAATGATGACTGCCCCTATCTCTGTCGATGATGACAAGCTTGGTGTTATCGAAATTTCGCGCAGGGCGAGAACAGCCGATGAAGCCGGTGAAGATTTTTCGCCTGTCGATTTCCAATTTCTTGAAAAAACCATTAAAATACTGGCTCAGTTTATTAAGAAAACAATGCCGGATAATTTCAGAGGAAAAATATCATGACCATGACTATGCGAGATCAACTCAAAGAAGTTTTGCTTAAGAAATCCGTTATTACCGGAAGAGAGTTTAAATTATCATCCGGAAAGATCAGTAATTTTTATGTCGATGCCCGGATCACTACATTGGATCCTGCCGGGGCTTATTTTTGCGGGAAGATATTTCTTGAAATGTTGAAGGATTTTCCTGTTGATGCCGTTGGTGGATATTCAATCGGAGCAGACCCCATTGTTTCTTCTATTGCCGTACTCAGCTACCAGGAAGGAAAGCCCATTCCTGCGTTTATTATTCGTAAAGAAGAGAAGACTCATGGAACGGGAAAGGTAATTGAAGGGAATTTCCCTGAAAACGCCAATGTTGCCATTTTTGATGATGTCGTTACTTCCGGTGGTTCTATTTTGAAAGGAGCAGCTCAGGTTGAAAAGCAGGGTGGAAAAGTTGTGGTTATCATGTCTGTTATCGACCGTGAAGAAGGTGGACGAGAAGAGCTTGAGGCAGCAGGGTACAAGTTTTTATCCATCTTTAAGAAAAAAGATTTGTTATAGAGACATATAATTTAAGTACAAATATATTATAAGAAGATAAGTATTTTTATTTAGCGAATTTTGTATTAAGAGTTATTTTTAGGCCGGGGTCGAGTTATTTGGAGGAGAGTTCCTGAATGGTATCGATTACCCGGCCGTGGATTGCAGGTACCGCGGCCAGTATGCCGCTGTTTGATTTCAGAGTTTTTCCCATATTAAAATCCAATCGTTTTCCATAGATATCTGTTACCAGACCCCCTGCTTCT
>JAKAGC010000442.1 GCA_021817755.1 Acidobacteriota bacterium
AGTTTCCAAACCTTGAAACCTCTTCATTGTACATAATCTTCCCCTCAAGCCACTCATATCTACACCCCTTGCATTAAGTATAATTGTATTGAACTGCTCACTTGTTCTTCCTTCCAGGCTTTTAATCAGCCCTAACGGCACAGGATTGGAATGAAGCAACCTTTTTTGAACCTTTCCCTCTCCTTCATCGATGAATTCCGATAAATCCGCAATAGCAGGGTAACTGAACATATCCACCACTTCGATTTTCTTTTCCGGGAACGCAGCATGTATCCGTGAAAGTGCCTGTACCACAAGAAGTGAATTACCCCCAATATCGAAGAAGTTATCATGAATACCCACTTTATCGATTCCCAGAACCTCCTGCCAGATTTTCGATAATGTTTCTTGTGTCGATGTTTTAGCAGCAGTAAACGTATCCCCTGTGGTAATATATTCCAGCGGTTCAGGTAAGGCTTTCCGGTCCACTTTTCCGTTCGGTGTCTTCGGTATCGTTTCCAACCGGACAAAATACGCAGGTATCATGTATGCCGGTAGTTCCTTACTCATAAACCCACGGAACTCTTTTACACTTAATTCCCTGTCTCCCACATAATAAGCACATAAATATTTGTTTTTGTTTTTATCTTCCCGTGGGATTACCACATTCTCACGGATCGCCTCATGTGTCGCCAGATTTTTCTCGATTTCTCCAACTTCGATACGGAACCCACGGATTTTTACCTGGTGATCGATTCGTTCGATGAAAAGTGCTTCCCCATATTTCGACCATTTGCACCGGTCTCCCGTTCGGTAGATACGTTCGTTCGGAAGGTCTTCTCTAACACTCAATCTCAAGAATTTTTCTGCCGTCAACTCCTTGTTCTTCAGATACCCGCTCCCCACACTTACTCCACCAATACACAACTCCCCCGACACTCCTACAGGCACCGGATGATTGTATTTATCAAGGATATATACATGCACATTTGCCACTACAGGACCCAATGGAACGACCTCATTTAGTATCTTTTCAGGGTCCTCTACCAGACATGTATTACATAAATCCGCACATTCCGTCGGGCCATAGGTATTGATAAATTTCGCATGAAAATACTCCGAATGAATCCATCGTAAATATTTTGAAAGATACAACGGCTCTCCACCCGGACACACATAGCGTAATGTGTTCAACCGTTTCAATTCACCACCTTTGCAGAAATCCACCAATTGAAACAGCATGCTGGGAGTGCAATTGATCCAGGTTATACTTTCCAACTCGATATCACGGGAAAAACCCGGTGGATCGAAATAACTCAACGCCGGCATAACCAGTTTCCCTCCCGACAACAGCGAACCGAATATTACTTTCTGAGTCAGGTCGAAACTAAAAGAAGACATTACAATCGAGCTATCTTTCCAATTCAAGCCGTGATTCGTTACCCACCAATAGATCAGGTTGACAAAACCCAGTTGATACACACCCGCTCCTTTCGGTTGACCCGTAGAACCCGATGTAAAAATTATAAAAACAAGATCATGCGGCCCATTCAATTGCTCAAGGTTTTCACTTCTTTCTTTGGATATCTGTTCTTCCAGTTCGTCCGGCATAATAATATCCAGCGATGAATCCTGTATCTCGATCTCTTTCCCTTCAAATAGAGCCCGTTGCGTTATTAAAATCGGTGCTTCGCTTACGCTCAGCATTGCAGCAATTCGACCCGTCGGATATTCCGAATCTACCGGTACATATGTTGCACCCGCTTTCAATACACCAACCGCCGCTTCGATTTGTTCCACAGACCGTTCCAACATAATACCCACAACCGAACCACCCTTTACTCCTCTTCCCCTCAAAAAGCGAGCCAAGCGGTTTGTTCGTGCATTGAATTCCCCATAAGACACATGGTAACGCCACTCCTTTTCATATCCCTGTACTCGCTTTAAACCTGTTAATACAATGTTATCCCGGTTTTTCTCAACCAATTCCTCAAATAACATCGTAATTGTTTTCTCCCGTGGGAACTCCCTATCCGTCGCATTGAATTCATATAAAACCCGTTGTCTCTCCCTATATGAAATAAAACCAAATGAATTCATAGGTTTCTGAGGGTTTTCCAGCACAGCAGAAACAATCGTTAGGAAACAACCTGCAAAACGTTCAATCGTTTCAGCGTCGAAAAGTCGCGTGCAATATTCCATGCTGAATAAAAGATGATCCCCCTCTTCCATTCCATTTAAAATAAGGTCTACTTTCGAAATATTACGCTTATAATCCACCGGTTTTAATTTCAGTTCCCCCATATCCAGGTTCGGGAAATCCACATTCTGCCAATTGAAAATCACCTGCACTAATGCGCTGCGGCTTGCATCCCTGCTGTCATATACTTTTTCCACCAATTCATCGAACGGGTAATCCTGGTTCTCAAACCCATTAATCGTTTTCTGATTTACCTCGCCAATAAACGTTTCCGCCGGCATTGTCAAATCGATCTTGTTTCGTATTGCCAGCGTATTGATGAACATCCCGATAATGTTTTGTAAGTCCGCATGTCTCCTTCCTGCAACCGGGATACCTATTACAATTTCGTCTTGTTGAGTTAATCGTGCTAAAAGAATATTAAATATTGAAAATATAAAAACAAATATTGTTGTTTCTTGATGTGTGATAACCCTTTTCAGGATTTCCGTTTCTTCCCGCCCCATTATAAAATCAAATGTATTCCCTTCGAAACTCTGAATCGCAGGCCGTGCAAATGTTGTAGGTAATTCCAATACAGGTGCCGGCTCTGCAAATTCTTTTAACCAATAATCCTCCTGTTGTTTCAAGGCCTTTTTAAATCCTTCGCTTCCTTCCCATTCCGAATAATCTTTATATTGCACCCTCAATCCTTCGAGAGTTCCCCCATTATATAATGTCGCAAACTCCTTCACCATAATACCCACCGAAGTACCATCCGAAATAATATGGTGCATATCCACCAGTAACACATACCCCTTATTACACCATTTCACTAATCCTACCCTCAGTAGCGGTGCTATAGATAAATCAAATCCCCGTTGAAAAAAAGCAGTAGCCCTTTTATGCAAATACTCCTCTAAAACCTCCCCCTCATATTCCCCATATTCCACATCAAACATTACATCTTTTTCAATTCGCTGAACAGGAACCCCATCTTTCATGTGAAAACTTGTTCTAAAACTTTCATGCCGCTCTACCAATTGAAAGAAAACGTTTTTCAATTTGTCCCTATCCACATTTCCTTCCAGCAACAAAACCATTGGAATATGATACCCTGTACCTTCTTTATCCAATTGCTGCTGTAAATACATTCGCTTTTGCGCAGCAGAAAGAGGATAAAACTCTTTCTCCCCTGCAACCCCAATTCCTTCGTGTCCTTTTGCAGTTGCATTTTCTATATACTCTGCCAGTTGACGAATCGTCCCACCGCTAAAAATTCGGGTTAACGGGACTTTCACTCCCAACTCTTTATCTATTAGCGAAACCAGTATTGCTCCTTTAAGTGAGTGCCCACCCACTTTGAAAAATGAAGAATCGATACCCAAGCTTTCAGCATTACAATTCAATACTCGTCCCCAGATATCCACCAGCCTATGATGAAGATCCGTAACAGGTGCAGCATATTCTTCATCCTTACCCATCAGGTTCGGTTCAGGTAGACTCCTCATATCCACTTTCCCATTTGCAGTTAAAGGAAATTCATTGAGATAAATATAAGCCGATGGTATCATATATCCGGGCAGTGTCTCTCCAAGGAACTCCCGCAAACCTTCTATTTCATTTATTTCCTTGTAATCATTCTTCAGTTTAATATAAGCACACAAATAAGTATCCCCGTCATTCGACTTCCAATCCCTTACCAGTGCTTCACTAATACTTTCATGGCGCAACAAGCTCCATTCGATTTCTCCCGTTTCAATACGAAAGCCTCGGATTTTCACTTGCCGGTCCACACGCCCCAGGAATTCGATTTCTCCATTCCATAACCACCGAACCAGGTCACCGGTTTTGTAAAAAATATTTTTGTCATTCAGGGAGGCTTTTTGAAAAACGCCCCCCTGTACCCCCTTAAAACTTTTTATTAAAGGTTCATTATTATCAAAAATTTTTGGAAGTCCAGGAACCTTTTTATAAAAAGGTTCCTGATCGCCGAAGGCAAAAAACCTATCAAAAGATAACTCCGGGTTGTTTAGATATCCACGCGCTAAACTCTTACCCCAAATGCATAACTCACCCCCAACTCCTATCGGTTGCAAGTGCGTATAGTTTTTATCCAGGATTAAGACCACATTATTGTCGATCGGTTTTCCAATAGGAATACCCTCGTTTTTTCCATCTATGACACATGAAGTAGTAACTACTGTATTTTCTGTTGGGCCGTAATTATTATAAAGAGTATAGCCCTTCTCTTTAAATGATTTCAGTTTATCACCACCCGTTAAAAGAATGCGCAATGATCGATTCTGTTCAAGCATAAATTGTTCGCAAACCTGCGTTGGAAGAAAACCCACCGTTATATCATATTGTTCGAAGAATTCGTTTAAGCGAGCTATATCCAGTTTCAATTCTTCCCTAGAT
>JAKAGC010000443.1 GCA_021817755.1 Acidobacteriota bacterium
TTACGGCTTCTTTACATTTTTTATCCAGGTACTTTTAAATGGTATGTTGTTTCTTCCAAGCAGGATATAAACGGATATAATCTCGATGCAATACCTGAGGATAAGATTTCGTCTGTTTTCGATGAATTCAAATCCATACTTGATCAAAAAAAGACCACAGGTATGGGAAATGTTAAACTCTGTCTTGCCGATTATAATAATCAATCCGTTATGTTTACCTTTAAAGATCTAAAAGCATCCAATGTTGATATTTTTGAAGCATTGATGCGGTATCGAAAACCCCGGATCGATAAATTGAATAAATGGTTGGCTTCATATCCCGTTGTTACTATTAAAGGAGGGATGAGCCAGGAGGCTACTATCAATCATGAGGGGTTCAGGCATGGGAAAAAATTTGTCGATTGGAAAGATGTAGCCACCATTCAGATTGCGGAGAAGCATTTCGGAATGAGTGATATGTTAGTTATTCCAAGGGGAGTCAGTACAGGAATGTATAGTTTTGCAAAGTTTAAGTATTCTCTTGGTAACATATCCACGAAGAAAAAGGAATTATATATCGCTGAGTGTAATTTTTGGAGAACACTTGCCGATGGACAACACGATATAAATTTAAAGTTAAAAGAACTTGTGGAAATGCGAGATCAAGGTATTTTATCAGAAGAGAAATTTACCCAGGCTAAGCAGAAATTGCTGGCTCAGATTTAGAATAAGGAGACATCAAATGGGATATGCAAATTTTTTTAGACGTTTGGCTGCCATTATTATCGATTCTATAATATTGTACGTTTTATTATATATCATCGGATATTTGATAAGGGATAAAGATTATCAGACTCGTGGGCTATTTTTATTTGGGTATATTGCAATAAATTGGTTGTATTTTGCCATTCAGGAGAGTTCAGAAGCTCAGGCCACGATTGGAAAACGGATTCTTTCGATAAAAGTTACCGATTTGGATGGGAATAGGATTTCTTTCTGGGGAGGAACCAAACGTTATCTGGCAAAGATTGTATCTGCTTTGATATATGGAATCGGGTTTTTGATGGCAGCTTTTACGCAAAAGAAGCAGGCTCTTCATGATAAGATTGCTTCAACTTTAGTAGTTATGAAAAATACGGATGCGGCGTTTTTTGCTTCTCAAGCTACTCAGTATATAAAGAGTGGCGTGGATCGGAAAATAGAACAATTAGCAGCTTTACGCGATCAGGGGGTATTAACTGAGCTTGAGTTTAACCAGGCAAAAGAGAAGCTTTATGCTTCCCAGTAATTAATACTTTTAAAGGCTGTTGTGGGGTTTAGTCGGATGTTATCTCTGAATTCAGGTGAAATTTAAAACTAAACCCCCACGCAACCAGTGAAGACCGATTGGGTCCTTAAGTGTCCGGGTTTTTATTTATATAAAAATTAAAAATTATTTAAGCTACTTTTTTACCTGAATTCCGTACATAATCCGGAAATGTCAATGGAATAATATTATCTGAGAAAAAATGAAGTTCGAATCTAGAACCGATATTGTTTTGAACATAAAAAAAAGCTTTTGCAAAATCCTTCATCGAATATTTTTCATAATCTTTTATAAACAGTGCAATGTCGATATCACTTTCGTCGGTAAAATTTCCATTCAATGCCGAACCAAAAAGATAAATCCCTGAAATTTCAAAGGTCTCTTTTAAATAGTGGACCAATTCAATTAAAATTGTATCTTCGATAACCATTTGAAAACATCCTCTGTTTTTTTAAATATTTTCCTTGCTGCTTCCTTACTATTTATTTCTTCCATTTTATCTATATCTTCAGGATACCGGGAAGAAAGGTAAAACAATGAAAGTTCCGAAAAAAACTCAAGATATTCATCGGGAAATAATTTCTTATCGATTAACTCTGCTAATCGAAATAAATTATGGATGCGAGGAGGGAAATTCTCGTTTTTTGTCATATATATCGCTTTTAAGAATTTTTCGATGCTTTGTTGACACATGAAAATGGAATACTTCCAGCGTCTCGTGAAAAGCATAATACGGGCAGTCTTAAAGTCTTCTTTTGCCTGACTCAACCAGTATTTAATTCTTTTATCTTTTACGGACAATTCCATAATTTTTATTATAACAAATATTACTAAATAAGCCAATGTCAAATTTTTGAAAGTAAATCGATTCTCTTTTTTATATAAATGAAACCGGTATCCAACTCTGTAATTATTCAATAGAATCGCGCGAGATTCCATGTTCATTATTTTTACTAAATTAAAATGGATTATTTTAATACCCTATTTTGTCTTTAGTTATATTCCAAATAAAATCAACCAACCATATTATTTTCTCTCCATCTCTTCGAATTTTAGCTTTTTTGAATTAAAACGTTAAATTTCATTTATTTGAAACCATCCATTTGTTGAAATTATTTTTTTTTTAAAGTAAAATGTATACCCAAAATAGGTGAACATTATGAAAAAAATATTCCCCATTATATCAATGATATTTATCATCATAACAATCCCCTCTAAAACCCAGGCAAACTCTTCATCACTCGATGAAAGCCAACCGAAACCATTGGTGCTTAAAATTCTTATAAAGGAAGCGATTACACGTAATCCTAAAATTAAAGCGGCAGAAAAAGAAATTACAGCTTCTTCGTACCGAATCAAACCTGCTCAAACTCTTCCGGATCCCATGATAGAACTGGGTATCAAAAATATGGGTCTGAGTCAATGGATGATAGGTACCGATCCAATGAGCGGCATCGGTGTTTCAATCTCTCAACTGATTCCATTTTTTGGGAAACTTCGCATCCAGGGTGAATTAAGCCGAAAAGAATATGAATTTAAACAACTAAAATTGGAAGAGATTAAACAAGAGGTATTTAGACAAGTTAAACAAAACTATTTTGATTTGTTCTACCTTCATAAAGCGGTGTATATCTATCAAAAGCAAAAAGAACTTGTGGAAAAAGCTCTTGCTCTTACCGAAACCCGCTATAGCGTCGGACGAGGTACACAGGCGGATATCTTTAAAGCTCAACTCGAAATCTCCCGCATGGATGAAATGATTATCCCAATGTCTCAAATGATTAAAGCCAAAGAATCCTCTCTTAATCTCCTTCTGGATTATCCTCCTCACTCACCCGTTGGAATTCCTGAACAAATCGATTTTTCAACTTTTCCTCTTTCCCTCGATCAACTGGAAGAAACATTAATCAGACTTTCTCCTGTATTAAAAGAAGCAGAAAAAAATACAGAGACAAAGGAAAAAGAAATTGAAATGGCGAAAAAGAATTTCTACCCTGATTTTAAAGTGAAAGCGGGTTGGGAATACAAAGGAAAATTAACGGATATGTACGAATTTATGGTGGGTATGGAAATTCCTATCTTCGCCAAACGGAAACAATCCCTCCGCTTAAAAGAAACCAATGTTATGACTGAAAGCTCTTTGCTCGAAAAAATCTCGATAAAGAACGAGCTTCTAATGAATTTGAATGATTTTTTTATTAAGGCGAAAACCGCTGAAAATCTTATCCATCTTTATAAAACGCAAATTATTCCCCAATCCCAACTTGCCCTCGAGGCCTCTTTCGCTGCTTACCCCGTAGATAAAACCGATTTCATGTCCCTTCTCGATGATATTTCGATTCAATTCGCCGCAGAACTCGCTTTATATAGAGAGCTCAATCAATTATGGAATGCAACCGCTGATATCGAAGCTGTTACAGCTACTAATATCTTTCCCAATTTGATAGATACCGGTGAAGCCCCTAATGATATAAATAATTTTTCAATTTCTGATGAAACCAAAAAGGAGTAATCCATGAAACCTAAGAATATTTTTTTTAAGATAAATATTTTTTCAATCAACTATATAATACTTTTAATTTTCATGTTTATGTTTTTATTCAACTTTACTGCTTGTAATTCATCTTCTCCGACTCAAACCGGGAAAGATACCTCTGTCACCTCAACCCAGGATAAAGAACATAAACATGATGAAAAGAAAGAAAAAAAACAACGTTATCACTGTCCAATGCATCCCACTTATACATCGGATAAGATGGGAGAGTGCCCGATTTGCGGTATGAATTTGGTTCCTATTGAAGATGATTCGCAAGCAGCAGATGCCTCAACAGAGGGCAGTGGAACAAAAGGACTTGCTTCTGTTTCCATCCCTGAAATGACAGCCAAACGCCTTGGACTCACTTTCGGAACTATTGAAACGAAACCGTTTGTTAAGGATATTCGAACCTCTGCGCAAATTGTACCCGATGAAACACGGATAAACCGTGTTACTTCCCGTATCGATGGATGGGTAGAAAAACTTTTTGTAAATGTTACAGGTCAATTCGTAAAGAAAGGCGTTCCACTTCTCTCTATATACAGTCCCGAACTGGTTTCCGCTCAACAAGAACTGATTACAGCCGTTACCATGGTGAACCAATTTAAAGGAGATGAATTCGGAAATCTGGCAAGGCAAGGTCAAAACCTTCTCGATGCGTCCCGTCAACGTCTTAAACTTTGGGAAATCTCAGACCGCCAGATTAGTGAAATCGAAAAAACAAAAAAAATTCAAAATACAATGATTCTCTATTCTCA
>JAKAGC010000444.1 GCA_021817755.1 Acidobacteriota bacterium
TACTTATTTACTCGTGGCATATATTGTTGAAGAATTAAAAATGGCAGCATATGGAACTGTTTTTGATACGATCACTACAAATACCTTTAAAGATCAAACTGTAAGTGTACCATCAGAAAGAGATATTATTATCTTTAACGAAAAAATGGAACCCTATTTTTACAAGATTTTAAAGAACTCACTCCAAATCCGAACGCTAACCCGCCTGCGCGACACCCTTCTCCCCAAACTCATGTCCGGCGAAATAAAGGTGAAACAAAAACGAACTGACTTTACGTCGGAAATACTTCCTGAAAAACCAGCTAAACTATGATAAACAACACCCGGACCAAATACCAGGAATCATACCAGGAGGATAAAAAATGATACAATTTACCGAATCCGAAATCGAAGATTTTTCTATAGCCGAATTAAGCCACCTCGGATTCCATTACACCGCAGGTCCATCCATCGAACCCGACGACACTTCCGGATCTTTCCCTGCAACAATCTATGACCCGGGGCAATCCTATTCCCAACCCAATAAACGCAACCAATTCACCGATGTTATCCTTGAAGATATACTCAGGCACTCAGTTAAAAAACTCAATCCTTATGTCTCCGAATCATGCCGCGAAGACGCTATTAAACAAGTCCTGAATCTCTACTCTCCCCAACTTATCGAAGCGAATAAGCAATTCCATAAATTTCTAACAGAAGGAGTTAAAGTTTTAAGCAAGGACGATTACGAAGAACGGGGCGAAACGGTCTGGCTTATCGACTTCCAAAATCCTGAAAGAAACATCTTTTACTCAATCAACCAATTTACCGTCCAGGGAAATAACCTGTATAAACGACCGGATATCATTCTGTTTATAAATGGCCTCCCCCTGGTCATCATAGAACTGAAAAATCCAGCAAATAAAGACGCTAAAACCCGTACAGCATACGATCAAATCCAAAACTACAAAACTACTATTCCAACCCTATTTTTTTCTAATGCCTTCTGTATTATATCCGACGGACTGGAAGCGAGGGCAGGTACAATATCCTCCCCATTCAGCAGATTCCAGGCATGGAAATCCTTAGATGGTACAAAAGAAGCCTCACCTCATATGAGCCAACTGGAAATCCTCATCAAAGGAATGCTCAAAAAAGAAACCTTGCTGGATATTATACGTAATTTCATTGTTTTTGAAACGGATAAAAAAATCGACCCGGTAACTGGCCTATCCCAGATCGAAACCATTAAAAAACTGGCGGCTTACCACCAATACTATGCGGTAAACAGAGCAGTGGAAAGCACCCGTCTGGCTTCAGGTAAAAAAGGAAATCGTAAAGCCGGTGTAATCTGGCATACTCAGGGCTCAGGCAAAAGTCTAACCATGGTTTTCTATACAGGGAAACTCATTCATTCGTTGGATAACCCCACCATCGTGGTAATCACTGACCGGAACGATCTGGACCAACAATTATTCGATACCTTTTCCGCCACATACCAACTCCTGCTCCAGGGCCAGGAACCGAAAAAAGCAACAGACCGTGACAATCTTAAAACACTTCTGAAAGTGGCTTCTGGCGGAATTGTATTTACCACTATCCAGAAATTTTTCCCCGAAGATGAAGGCAATGTTTATGATCGGTTATCGGACCGAACCAATATCGTGGTCATCGCAGATGAAGCCCACCGCACCCAATATGGATTTAAAGCAAAGCTTGTCGACACCAAGGATTCATCGGGGAAAACGACTGGGAAACGCATTGCATACGGTTTCGCTAAATACCTGCGCGATGCCCTCCCAAACGCAACCTTTATCGGATTTACTGGGACACCGATTGAAAATACAGATATAAATACACCGGAAGTATTCGGTAATTATATCGATATCTACGACATTGGCCAGGCCATAGACGACGGGGCGACTGTTAAAATTTTCTACGAAAGCCGTATGGCCAAAATCAACCTGACGGAAGATGGGCGAAAATTAATCGAAGAATTCGACGAAGAATTCAAAGATGATAATTCAAGGGAAACTCGGGAATCGAAAGCGAAATGGACAAGATTGGAAGCGATTATCGGCCACCCCCGCCGGCTGGAAAACCTGGCAGGCGACATCATTACACATTACGAAACCAGGTCCAAACTTTTCGAAGGTAAAGCCATGATCGTTACCATGAGCCGCCGCATCGCCATTGCTCTCTACGATGAAATAATAAAGCTGAGACCGGATTGGCACAGCGAAAACCGAGACAAGGGTCAAATCAAAATTGTTATGACATCCAATTCCTCCGAAAAAATGGAATTCGACCCGGAAGACCCGGAAAGCCTGGTAATCCCGGCTTGTCATAGAACCAATAAAACAGATCGCATCCAACTTGCCAAACGGATGAAAGACCCGGAAGACCCTTTGAAAATAGTTATTGTCCGCGATATGTGGCTTACGGGTTTCGATGTCCCTTGTCTCCATACCATATACGTCGATAAACCCATGAAGAGTCATTCGCTCATCCAGGCTATTTCCCGCGTTAACCGTGTATATAATGATAAACCGGGGGGAGTCGTGGTCGATTACATTGGTATCGGTACCCCCCTTAAATCAGCGGTTAAATTCTATTCGAATACCTCCATTTCCCGCAGTTCCCAAGAAAATTGCGATCCGGTCGAAATGAAAATAAAACCGGTGGATTTGCTGAAAGAAAAAATGGAAGTGGTGCAGCAGATGTTTCACACTTTCGATTATGGTATATTTTTTACGGGCACTACATCCCAGCGGTTATCGATTATCTTGCAAGCTGAGGATTTCATTCTGGGTAAAGAAGACCTAAAGGAACGCTTTATCAGAGAGACCACCTATTTATCGAGGCTTGCGGCATTATCCGGCACTGATGAAAGCGCCCTGGTTTACCGGGATGAAATCGCTTTCTTCGAAGCCTTGAAAGCCCGGCTCCTCAAATTTGAAAGCGATAGTGAAATCCTGGATAAAAAACGAAATGAAACGGTTATTCGACGCATTGTGACCGAAGCGGTTGAATCCACGGAAGTGCTGGATATCTTCGGTGCTGCAGGTCTCGAAAAACCGGAGATTTCCTTACTTTCGGAAGAATTCCTCCAGGAAGTCAAGGAAATTAAACACAAGAACCTCAGTTTCGAACTCTTACGAAAAATCCTGGAAGATGAAATCCGGATACGTCAGAGAACCAATATCACAGAAGGAAAAAATCTCCTGGATATGCTGGAAAGATCGATCAAAAGATACAGAAATAACCTTGTAACTACTATAGAAGTTATCGAGGAGCTATTGGGAATTGCTGAGGAAATTCGGAACCGGGACAGTATGGCGGAGCGTTTGAAGTTATCACCTGATGAATGGGCCTTTTATTCTGCCTTGGGGGTAAATGATAGTGCGGTTAAGGTAATGGGAGATGAAGTTTTAACGAAAATAGCGCGGGAGATAGCGGATAAGGTGCGTAATAATACGTCAATCGATTGGGCAAGGAAGGAAAGTGCGAGGGCAAAGCTTATGGTTATAGTAAAACGGGTATTAAACTATTATAGATACCCGCCGGACAAGCAGAAGGCAGCAGTTGATCAGGTAATGAACCAGGCAAAAAAAATGGCGGATTATTGGGTGGAAAATCTTTAATCAAATTAATATATAATTTTAATCAAGTCTTTCAATATATCCTATTCCGAAGAAGTGGCAATGCAGCGTACCTACTCTTTTACGTTGGTCGTCCATGACTAATAGAAACACATGTCAGCCGAATAAAATGGAAATTACTGCTTAAAAAAAACCGAATTTTGATAAAATGTTCCGATTGTGATAAAATTTTATTTTAAGAATATGAATGGAGGAAAACATGGCAGAAAACAAAACATTGGATATTATTAAAGGCGCCATTCTCCTGGAATACAGGGGAAAGGCTTTGTATGAATCAGTAGCTGAAAAAACTGAATTGAAACCAGTAAAAGAATTATTCGAAATGATGGTGGAAGAAGAAAAAAAACACGTCGAAATTTTGAATAAACAATTCGTCCAGGTTTCAAGAGGAAAGGCCCTTGACTTGAAAGACCTTGGAGATACTAAACCTACTGTAGTAAATTCCGTTCTTTCTGAAAGTATTGTTAAAAGCGTGGCAGGCGCAGGTTATGAAGCGGCTGTTATTGCTGCTGCTCTTGAATTCGAGAAAAATGCAGTAAAATATTACGGCGAAAAAGAAAAAACTGCTACTTCCAATGAAGAGAAAAAACTTTTTAACTGGCTCACAAATTGGGAAACCGAACATATGACAATGCTGGCTAAGATAGATAATGAAATCCGGGAACAGGTTTGGTATGATAACAATTTCTGGCCTTTGGACTAAATAGGAAAAAAACAACTTTATATTTTTGGAATAAAAACTTACGAAGAGAGGGACAGTTTATCTGTCCCTCTTTCCATTTTATAGATTAAAAAGAGATGAGTTTTTCGCGTTAAGAAGAGGGAGTTTTGGACTTAGTAAAAATTCTTCCGATTATTTCTGCAATTTCCTTCATTTTAAAGGGTTTATAGAAGAATCCGTCAATATTTTCGATTTGAAGTTTTCCGGGGTT
>JAKAGC010000445.1 GCA_021817755.1 Acidobacteriota bacterium
TTCGTTATTTAAAAACTCATATTTCTTTGAAAAATCGATAGCCTGAAAAATATTGGGGAATAACATTTTCAGAAAAGGCTCGAACATGTATTCTACAACGTCTTTCCAGGCAGAATCGTTTTCAGTAATGGTTTTTCTCTTTTTCATGGTAATAATATAAACCATATTGCCTGAATTTTCAATACAAATTCACTATTGCCGTTTCATTATTATCTATTATAGAGATATAGGGAAGATAAAATTACTATGTCTATAATTTAAGGTCGCCCGGTTGATTCCGGTTAACCCATTCCAAAGGCATCACACTACCTCCATGGAAGGGTGTTCGGTAAAATGTCCCATTATCAACTCCAATAATCCTTTGCCCGAAACCGGGATAGCTCATCCGGCGTGGTATTGGGGAAATCCCTTAAGAGTTCTTCATCGGATGCCGAATGCAATTCCTTAAGTTTCTTATCCGCCCATATCTCTAGTTCCTCTTTGTGCTCCAGGATTATCAATTTAAATTTTTTGTTATATTGGTCGCGGAGGTCGCGGAGGTCGCGGAGGTCGCGGAGGTCGCGGAGGTAGCTGAGGTCACGGAGGTAGCGGAGGTCACTGAGGTCGCGGAGGTAGCTGAGATCGCGGAGATCGCTAAGATCAGTGAGGTCGCTGAGGTAGCTGAGGTAACGGAGGTCGCTGAGGTCGCGGAGGTCGCGGAGGTCAAAATATACTAAAAAAGTATTGTGGGATTTTACTTTCTCTATCGAGAAAGCGAAATCGTGCAATTTTATTGTCCCTGCAATCAAAAGAACAAAGCTATTATTATGCCTATATATAAACTCCAGGCATTGGTCATCCGCTGGGTTCTCGATTCTTTCAAATTCAAGAATCTGCCGTTTAATATCTACAATCAGATTATCTCTATCGGTTCCTCCGGCTCGAAAGAGAATGGAACTCCCCACCGATTGAATAAACGGATGAACGGCATACCGAAATAAATCCCATCCCTGTTTTTTCAGTTCTCCGGCACATTTGTATAGAGGATAATGAGCATATAATTGGATGATTTTTTCTTCTTGCACCTCATCATAGGGAATACCGGTTAGAATTTTCAGGACTTCATGGCTAAACTTCTGCTCCATTTTCTTTTGAGTATCCTCTACCACTATATCCCATAAACAAATATCCCATAAACCCATGTTTTTCAAGTACTCTCTCTCTTCCAGGTGATCGATGATCTCCGTAAAAAACTGTTCCGCATTGCCAATATTAACAAATAATTTAAATGTTTCCTGCCAGTAATTGCATTCCCTATATCCAAGTATATCCAATGGATTTTTACTACGAACGAAGTGCCAGGCTGCCAGGTATTCCTGAAATGTAAGATGCAAGAACCCATATTTTCCTTCCGATTCATAGAGCAGCCCCGCTTTTACCACCATTTCTTTTAAAAAGTACAATCGCAGCTGTCCTTCGATGAGTTCCGGAAGCAAATTTTCAATTTCCGGGAGCGTGATTTCCCTCCGGTTTTCCTTCATCAGAAATACGGCAATTCCTGCCAGGTTATGCATACTATTCTCTACCGAGAAACTGACATTTAACTTGCGATTGGCTACATTCCACAACTCGATCATCACCTTGAGGCACTCTTCATACAACTTATGCCGTTCTTTCGGTAATACGGCACGGGTACGGTGCACAATGGCAATAATGGTCAACAATAATGGATTAACCGCCAGCTTACGAAGATTTTTATGCGCGTCGTTTTCAATTACATTCAATAAATCGTTATACCTGGTTTTACCTGCATTTAATGCATCAAATTTTTCCTTTTCTCCCACATCCCCCGCCACTGCGGTTTCAATATTACGATACCAGTTTTCCAGGAAGAGTTGGATATCCTTGAGATCGAAATCCAGGATGGAAAAGACCGGAGAGGCATCATGAAATTTGAGTCCTTTAGACTCCTGCAAACCGGAAAACCGGGAAGTAACCAGTAAGGCATTCAACCGGATGTTTTGTTTCTCGATCCATTCAATGGCTTCCCTGCGAAGATTTTCATCCCCAATCTCATCCAATCCGTCCAGCAGAAATAGAAGTCTGCCTGAATCGAACTTATCACGAATAAATGAAGCGGAAACCGTTTCTTTTTTCAACATAGACACTGTTAAATCCAGGATATTGTATTTTTTAAAGGTATGTTCGGGATCGCGCCCGAAATCCTTGAGTGGAATAAAAACAGGGATAAAGGATGAAAACTCTACATGGGCCCGGCAGGCACATTGAAGGGCAATCCATTTCATCAACGTGGTTTTACCACTACCGGGATCGCCCAGGATAATCATTTTCATCGGTTCCCGTTTTTTCTTATACTCAATGTGTAAATTTTCAAAAACCGCAATGAAATCCGTATCGATTTTCTCATTTTCATTCTCTTCATCCAATTCCTTGGACCGTTCCTTTTCCAGAGCATTGAAATCATCGATGGAGTGGTAATGGGTGCGGTCAAAAGATTTTTTCGCTCTCAATCGCACATAGATTTTTTCAAGGAGTAGCGGTTTTTGAAGGATGGCATTGAGACCCGTGAAATCCAGGTATTTAAATTTTCCGATTACATGGTCGCAATATCGTTCCGCATCCGTTCCTTTCTGATAGGATTGATCCAGTTCTTGTTGTACCGTTCTGCTTTCCTCTTTCTGCTCCACCTTTTCATCTCTATCTTTTTGGTACTTGAACTTTTCATTTTCCAATTCCCTGTTTTTCCTGTACATATAATAGCCGAAACCCAAAGAAACCAATGAAATAGCAATAAATATTATATCTTTTGTTTCCATATAACGATTATATCAAAAACCTATACCCATTTCTATACAATTTAATTTAACAAAGAAATTCTATCTACTAATTCAAAACTCCCCACTCCAAATGACTCGCTCCAATATATCTACTCTCTACCTCCGGCCTATAGGAGACTCTTCCCATTCAAAATAGCCGGCATGAAATGATTCTTCTAACTTACCACGCGAAGATAATCAAACATTAATGTTTCCTGGTTTTTCGAAACCTGGAAATCGCATCATCGATCATCTGTGAGTTAAAACTTCCACCTTTCCCAATGTATTTAGGACTTTCAGTGTAATGGGTATCGCATATCCAATGAGAATAATCAGAGATTTCGGGGTAATTTACAATGAGATCGGTTGAGGAATAATGGGAACTTCCAGACTACGAAGAAATGGATTAAGTCATTGGAATAGCAAGAACTATTTTTATGGTATAGAAAGCTCCAATAAAAATTTAAATGCCGGGACTAAATTAATTTCTATCCCTTTTTCAGTGAACACTTCTTCTTCATCATCGGTTACGATATACCCTTTCTTAAGCCCATATTTCTCACAAGCTAAAACCAGGCCCCTTATCTCACGCTGAAAGGTCCCGGGTGTCTTTAACGTCAAACATACCTGGATAGCCATTAATATTTTATCTTTATCGATCCAAATAAAATCGCATTCACCCGCATTTTTATAGAAATAGATTTTTCGTCCGCATTTCATTAGTTCCACAGCAATCAAATTTTCCAGGAGTTTTCCTTTATCCTCTGAAAAATGATAAGTGACTGCATTGATTAATCCGTTATCGACAGCGTAAACCTTTTTTTCGGCGAGTTCCTGTTTTACAACGGCAGCCTCATACTTCTTTAAAACAATCACCATGTAAATATTTTCAACGGATTCCATGAAATCGTACAATATGTTTTTACTAATCTTTATTCCCTGGGATTTCAATTCATTGTAGATTTTGTTGGTGGATACGCTTTTGGTTATGGAAGCAAACAGTCGTTTTAAAAAATATTTGAGAACATGGACTTGCTTAATCTCGTATCGTTCTACCAGGTCCCTGAACAACATCGTATTGAAGTACTCCTGGAGAGTTTTGTCTTTCAAGGAATCATCGAGAAACAGAACTTCAGGGAAGCCGCCGTATTGTTGGAATCGCTCCAGGTAATGCCGGATTGTCCCACGGTTTTTTGTAGAATGATAATCCGTATCGACCTGGTTAAATTCAAGGTATTCCTTAAAATTGAGGGGGTACATTTCAAATGGGAGTGCACGTCCTCTTAAGGATGTCGATATTTCCTTACTCAATAATTTCGAATTGGAACCGGTAATATAAATATGTTTACTAATACTGTCGTGAATCCGCCGAACAAATAAATCCCATTTATCTATGTTCTGGATTTCATCAAAGAAAAAATGGACATCCTTTAAATCGACGGTAGGGTAAAGTTCGATATACGCCTGGAGTATGAGGTCCAATTCATCGGAGGTAAAATCGAAACGTTCATCCTCGAAATTAATATATATAATGCGGTTTTTATTACATCCCCGGGCCAATAGTTTTTCAATCGATTGGAACAGAAAATACGTTTTTCCACTTCTTCTGGCACCTGTGATTGTTATTATTTTCCCGGTATCGAAAGGGATATCCAGGTGACGGTGAAAAAGACGCGGCAATTCAGCGTTTTGAAAATCTTTTATGACTTGCTTAAGTATTTCTTTCTTCATTCTAAGGAAAATTATAGCACATTCTT
>JAKAGC010000446.1 GCA_021817755.1 Acidobacteriota bacterium
ATATATAATTAATTATAATAATTAGGGTACGAGGTGAAAAAAAAGTGCGTAATATGGTATGATAGACGATTTAAGACTTGAAATCAAGTCTAAAAAATCTTATTATATACTACTATGCGAAAATTAATGCTTTTTACCTGGGTTATCATTTTTTCTTTCATATTACCGGGGAACCTCGGTAGTCAAACGGTAGAGCCTATAAGGCAAAAAGAGACGCAAAACGATGCGCGAATCGATAACCAACTTGCCCCTGAAAGTCAAGGAGAGAAAAAAGCGAAACCGATTTCCATTTCAAAGTTTATCCCGGGAGTTCACCAGTTGGAAATGAAAAAGTACGTGAAAGGGAGTTTATTGCTTGGGGCATTTACAGGATCGATCATTGGTGCTATTATTTTTAACAAAAAAGGGAATGATTGGTATGAAAAGTACAAGGAGTCAATCAATGTGGAAGAGATCGCTCAATTTCGCCGTAATACTGAAAAAGCAATAAGAAAAAGAAATCTATGCATTGTCGGGATTGTTTCGGTATGGTTGGTTCATGTGATCGATCTTCAGTTTTCCAAATCAGATAAAGCGGGAGTCAAAGGTGAAGCGGGAAAGAATAGCATTAACCTGGGTTTATATTATCGTTTTTAACATTTTGTTCCTAAATGGGTGCAAGGATATCGTATTTAATAATCCATTGGATCCGAATGCAACGAAAGAAGCGGTAAAAGTTATTCAGGTGCTGGATACTTCGTTGAGAGGAGAAGGCGATATCGCTTTTGATGGGGAGAAATTCTGGAAAACGGGTCCAAGCAGTGAACTTATTGCGTTTGACCGGGAATCGGGATTGATTATTCGTGAGGTTACCGCTACTTCTGCTACTGGGGTTACCTTTTTTAATAATCTTATTTATTTGTGTGATGGGAAATCGGATAATATCTTATACGCTGTGGACCCTCTTTCGGGAGACATTATAAACCGGATTTCCACGCGTGATATATATCCTGCATTTATAACCACTTCAGGAGGAAAGTTAATCATTTATGATTACCGTTCTTCAGGTATTGTCGAATATGATCTGGAAAGTGGAAATTCAAAACACCTATTTTCTGCTCCCGGTTTGAATATCGGGGGAATCGAGAGTTATAAAAGCGGTTTGTTGATTTCGGATATGAATACCGATTCGATATATTACTTCTCAATGAGCGGTGATGTAATAAAGGTATTTTCTTCCCCGGCATCCGGCATTTCCGGAATTGGGGTAGACAGCAGTTCTTATATTTTCCTGTTGATGCTGGATGGAAAAGTATATAAAGTATCTCTGCCTTAATCTAATTCTTTTGATAATCGCTTCCATCCCGGTAGTAGGGGCAGAAGCGGATCTTCGTTTAAAGGGAGATTATTTTCTCTACAGTGATGACCATGATTATCTTTACGGCGGGGGGAATATTTCGCTAAAATCCGGGGATTATACTATCCGTGCCGATACTGTTTATATGAATATCGAATTACAAACGGGCTTGCTTTATGGAAATGTGCAGGCCATTAAGTCAACTAAATCCGATAAATCCGGATCGGAAACTTTTTCCTGCGATGCACTTTTTTTTAAAGGAATTCCTCCACGATTTCTACGTGTTTCTTATGGAGATGAAATTGCTGTAACAGGGGATAATGATCTCCTGACATTGTATTCGCTGTTTGATAAGAAATCCCCGGATATGCTGAAAACATCATCTCTTTATTTTGAGTTTAAGGAATGCACGGTAGATAAAAATAAAAAAATCCGCGCAAAAATAGTTATCCCCTATATGATGGGACTTCCTACGGTGCCACTGTCGAAATTCACAATCAAGCGGGGTGAATGGGCAGAAAAAACGATGCTGGCTTTTAATAGTATTAATTATTCCGGAATCGATGGACTTTCTCTTGGCTTTCTTCTTCGTCTTCGAGAAAAAGCAGCAGCAGGGGATTATGATATTAAATTATATGAACGCGGTTTGTTCAAAATGGAAGATCCGAAGCGTGGAGTATTGTTTTCCGGGCAGGGAAAATTTAAAACAGAAAAAAAGGAATTATTAAATTATACTCTTCTTTATAATTCGGGTAAGCAGTCCTACAACCTTAAACTTGTTCACAGGAACAATTTAAAGTTGTTTGGATATGCTTTTTCACAACTGTTTAGCGGTCAGGAGAACCGTTCTTTGTTTTCGGAATTTTCAGCAGAAGTATCTATAAATCGTTTGAAGTACATTGTACCCAAATTTCAAGTAACCCATGATTGGAAAGGTAGTGTGTCTTACCAGGTTTCCACACCGGTGAATATCTTGAAGAATTTAAATCTACAATTGAACTGGCAGCGCAGAATTCTCGAAAGTACCTATCATTCCGATACTGCGGATTTTGGTGCCTCTTTCAATTTTCTTTCCTCTTTCTTTTCACTCGCTTCCAATTACAACTTTTCAAAAAATTTATTGGAATCCGCAATCCGGAAGAATTTTTCAGTTAATTTGCGGATGAAACCGATTCTTTTATTAATGGATAATGTGACTCTGGATGTTTCGTCATTTTACATGTTTTCCTCGCTTCCATTGGGAAATAGTAATATGACCCGAATATCTCCCGGGGTTGATATCTCTTTACGGTCTGCCGGAGTAGAGATACCCTTGGGATTTAAAATTGTTCCCGGTTTCAGATTGAATCATTTGTGGGATAACCGGGAAGATAATTACACCGATTTTAATTATCTTGTATCATTGCAGAGGGAAATTGGGTATTTCCGTGCTTCGGTAGACTATACTACCGCTTCGCGATACCTGGCTACAGATTTCTGGATTGAAGGAAATAATCGAAAAAATATTAATCTTAGTTTTGAATATAAAAAACCGGATTATTATTCTTTTTTGATGCGATATTATTGGAACAACAACATGGTTTTGGAGAATTCGTCATTTACCGGTCTTGTTCAGTTGCCTTATGATTTGAAGTTTTCATCATTCTTGTTGTATTATAACCGGGAAAAGCGGTTCCAAACGGTAGAAGTCTTTATAGAAAAAACATTTAAAAAGAAATTAAAAATCCAGGGAGGTTACTCATTGGCACTAAAACGGTTTTTCATAAAGTTCTTAAATTTCTAGGAATTCCAACACTTATTATTTTTATATTGGTAGGGATTACCGGGTTTTACGGGTGTGGGCTGAAGAGGGCAGTGCTTCCTGTAGTGAGTTATCCCTACATATCCAATGTGGAATTCTTAAAAGAAGTGCGAAATGTCGATGGGAAACCGAGAAAGAAGAAGTTTAAAAATAACCGTATTTTATCTCCTTTTTATTTTTTTATAAAAATTAAAGATATAGAAAATAGTGGAGAATTACGGGTTGTATTTTATGAGAAACCGAGTGAAAAAGGAAAAGAGGTCAAAGCGGTGGAGAAGCATTTCCAGTGTGGGGAAGAGGGAAAGTATTATGAATATATATTATTTTTCGACACAATAGAAGGATTATCTGCCGGGGTGCATACCTATGCCTTCTTTTTTAATGATAAACTGATTTATGAAGGAAAAATGACCGTTGAAACTGTGGAAGAGGAACCGCAACGGTAACTTCTTCGCAATGCTATAGAAGCTAAATAAAAAAATTAAGAAATCAGATACATGATAATTGATTTCTTCTTTATGCATTGAAAATAAATCAATAATAAATAAAACGAAGAGTGATTATAATTTCTATGGTTTTTGCAAATGAATTTCGCAAGTCGGTTTGGCTGAAATCTTTTTTTATTGAATGAAATGGCAAACCTTTTACTGAAAAAATGACTTTGACAAAATTATAAAAATAGCCTATAATATAGCAATTAAAAAATTGGAATATTGAGCAAGCCGATGTAGCTCAGTTGGTAGAGCGCTTGATTCGTAATCAAAAGGTCGCCGGTTCAAATCCGGCCATCGGCTTTTTTGTATAGATATTAACCTTCCACTTAATTTAGTAAATATAATTAATCCAAGCTTCCCCCAAAATATTCTTTATGAGTATCGCACCGGCATTTTTTATCATAGGGATCCGGACATTTCTTGATTAAATCGATTATTGCATCGCCCTCTTTTTTTGTTAATGGACCGCGTACAAAAATTACTTCTTCATTTAGAAACCGGTCGTGATAGACATCTACTGTATAACTGTTACAGGATTTGCAATAGTAATAAGTTTCGATGTATTCATCCCCCATAATACTACCGCATATCCCTGCGATGCGTTCATTATCATTATTACTATCGAAGGCCTTTCCACATTTTGAACACTCCATGTTTATTACCTCCTTATTATTTATCTTTTTTTATCTCTTTCTTTTCCGGAATTGGTTTTAACATAAGGTATCATAATAGTCAATCAATATTGAAAATGTTTTTTTCTTAAAGGTGTAATTGAGAAGTTATAAAACCTTTCTTTAAAGCTTTTTTATTATTGGAAGCCAACGTTAGAAAAAACGGATATGTTGGCTAAAATTCAAAACTGCACTTTTTAAAGTTCAAAAGTGCACTCCTTTTAGGTCAGAATTTTTGACTTTTTGTGAATCCACGAGTTTGTTTTTTA
>JAKAGC010000447.1 GCA_021817755.1 Acidobacteriota bacterium
ACCCAAAGACACTTATAGGAGAATAAGCGACAATAATGTTATTGCCGGATATTCCTTTAAAAACACCTGAACCGATTTCTCCATTTAATGCATTTCGAATGTATTCAGTATCGGCTTGGGCTCCGATCACAGCATTGTATGCTTTTAATGTAAGAACATCGCTGCGAAAAGAGATTTTCCCATCGACACGACCTACAAGGTACGGTTCTTCGCTTTCGTGCATACCATCACGTTTATGCATTATGGAATTAATTTGATCTGTAGAAATTTGGGTAGCGAATATGGCCATAACAGCACCGGAAGAATCATAAATCGGATGACCTATAAAGCCTGCGTGAGCATTGTTACTGGGTGGATATTGTTCAAAATCGACTGCTGTAAAATCTTTCGCTACCTTTACTTTATTAATTAATTTAGCCAATCCCGTATTTTTATATTCACCGGTTAATAAGTTCGCTCCTAGATCTTTTTCTTTTTGATTGGTGTACATTACCTGTCCCGAATTGGCATCTATTATGTATATATCATCGAACTTAAACTGTTTTTGAAATTCTTTGAATCCTGGAGCCAGACGGTTCCATATTTCTTTATATTCATCAGTATCAATAGGAAAAGAAGATTCGGGCTTGACCTGCAATCGATTTGAATATTGCTTCAATTGATCAAATCCTGATAAAACCATTGCAGTATTGGAAAAGAATTCGAGGGGGGGTTTATACTGAGCTTCCCATTCAAGTACCTGGATTTTTTTTTGTTCCATTACTGCTTTTAATTTTTCCTGCGCATCCTGTTCCAATTCATTAGATACATAAAGTTGAACGATGAGTATCCCGGCGATAATCGGCACTATTCCTATTATTAAAAAAACAGTCATTAGTTTCTGTCTGATTAACATCTGCTTAAACATGTTCATACCTCTTCATTTATTTTCAATAACAACAAAACAATCTTACTTGCTAAGAACGATTATAATCATCCGAAAAAAAATGTCAACATTATATAACCAACTTCATTTTTATTTTTAGTAATTATGACTTTTAATTTATTAATATTAAATCTTTTAGAGTTATGTTAAATTTGTTCCTTTAATTGTTGCTTTTTAAAACGATAAGAATTATAATAATTTTTTAGAACCCGTATTCGTTAATGAGGGTAAATGGGTAACGTTTAATGGGTAAATTGAAATTCAATTCAGTATCGAATCACCGACCATCGAACCTGGAAACAAGTATAGAGAATTCATACGGGTTTATTTTTCCGACTAAAAAAATCTTATAATAGGAGGATTCTATGAAGGATCAACAAACTCTAACAAGAATCGATTTATCTAATGTAAAGGCAGGATTGGAAAAAGAGCCGCTAATTCCAGCCCCACCCCCGGGATACAAGTACTGTGATTATATGATGACTTGCCCCAGTTTTGATTATCGCGTGTGTATTTTTCCAATTAATGACATCTCTCCGAACCTCTGTTAAAATGGATTAATCCCAACACATTTCCCTAACCTCCCTATTCCCGGAAGAAAAATCCGGGGATGGGGAGTCGGTTTTATTTTTCACAATATCCGGAAAATTTATTCCTTTTCAAATCGTACCAGGTAAAAATTGTTTAGATTTTATTTCCATTTTATTTTCAATTTGTTTATTAGGAGTAAAAATAATTTATTTTCACAGAGGAATGGATAAAAAGCCGCTCCATATTCTAATTGGGAAATCATAAATTTAGGAGGAACCATGAAAACAAAACCTATCAGTAAAAAATTAAACCTTACTAAAATTACTGTTTCTAACCTTGATATCAATGAGGCAAAAAACATCTATGGCGGAGAAATAAAACCACCTGAACCTGTTGAATCGGTAATTTTACTTTATACTTGTAATGTCGCATGTCTTACAGTTACAGGGAATCCGTGTTTGGCATGTTAATCCCATAGTATCCCCTATTCCAAAACAATCTTTATATGTTGTCGTATTTCTTACGTTGAAAATGGGGCATTAAAATCCCCAAAATTAAAGTATTGTTCTTTAATTAAGAATTCCATCTTCCCTCTAAGTAAGAACCTCAAGTAAAAGGTGGTGTTTCAATGATTCTATAATTGAAACACCACCCAATTACCAGGAAATAAGTAGATATAATAAAAAAAACAAAGTCACTTTTTAATAAAATTAGGAGTGTTCAAAGTGTTTAGATTTAGGCAGGAGGGATACAATCATCCCAGGGCATTGTTTCACAAACCATCCCCATAATACAAACAGTTTCAAAACACGTCATACTTCCGCCTTTTATCTTTGCCAATTCTTCTTTGACATTGAGATCAGAAACGGTCTCTTTGTTTACTACCAGCTTCCTATCAATCTTCTTACTTTTCATTTTCATACCCTCCATATTGATTCTTTTACTGAGAATTATAACAGGCAATTCCAATACCATATTTTTTACTCAAAGAAGTAAGAATTACTGTAAATAATAAAGTACCTATAAATTACGAATGCCATTATATTTCAAAAAATAGTGTATTCGGATTTCACATTTTTTCTTAATTTGGATATCTAAAATCAGTGTAAATTAGTTTACAAAATGAAAAGATGAAGTGTAAATTAAATAAAAATTTGCATAGTAATCCGTGCTCTTCGATTATGTCAAATTATAAAATAGAACTCTAATTTAAAACGTCCAGCCGAATATCAGCCGGATACTACGGGGGATTTGCAATTCCATGGCATCCCTTGAACCACCGGAATAAACGTATTCGGATAATTCTGCACCGATATCCAATATATTATATACTGCAAGTTTTATCTGCCCTTCACCGGATAAAAATGGAAACCTGTATGATAATGCCAAACTTAAATCGGCCATATAATCCTCACGAGGCCCCCCTTTTTTTCCGTGTTCGTCTTCACCTTTTATCGTTTGATAATAAATCACACGCTGTCCATTGAGTACCACGGTATTAAGAAAAGCAAAAGGATCACCATCTCGGTATTTCATGCTAACAGAAGCAAATAACCGGGGTGCAATATAATACCCGAAATAAATTTTTCCGGCAAATCCACGATCGCCATCGAGCCTGCCATATCCGTTAAGCCATGAATTGGGGTTGGCCTGGCTTTCATCGAGAATTCCAATATCATTTGAACCGGAACCATTTCCGAATGCTGTAGTTCCCATTCCCATATGTGCCATAAACGAGAAAGAGAAAAACCATTTCTTTTCTTTTTTTCCGGTTATATCAAATTGAAACTGGGCATAAAAAGGATCTTTTTCATTCTGGGCATTGGTAAGATAATATTGAGTAAAGGGTTCATCGAAGAAATACAGATTGGTTCCATTTATGGTTTCATAATGCCCATATTCCTCATCGAATTTCACGGTTAAAACATTCTTCATCTTCTTGTACATGGCTTTTACATTTAGAGCAAAATTGCGTGATATGGGAGTGGTGAAATAAATGACAAGGCGTTGACTATAGGGGGATTTTAAATTCTCATCGGCAAAATGATAGGCACCGCCGGTATATCCATAAACAGCACCTTCTTCTCCGGCTTGAAACTTTTTATCTCCATTTTTATCATTCCAGGAATAAATGATACCGGAAGGACGATTGGGATCAAGGAAAAAATTCACATTCTCCCGTAATTGTTCGGGTAATATTCCAATAGATAACATGAAATTGGTGGGTTTATTACGAAATAAATAAATTCCGGCATCGATACCGGGACGAAGAAATCCAATATTATTGTCTTTTCCTGTGGAATTGAAACGGATTCCATTATAATCACCGTAAATATTGGCAATGATAGAGAAAGAATTGGATAAGGCAGCATCGAGTTTTATACCTGCCTTTCCCAGAATACTATTATTGGCGTAATTGGCTTCGCCACTCCATTTTACAACCTGGTAAGGTGAGCCGTCAAATAAAATGGGATTGAAATCATTGGAAATTTCATCGGCAGAAATCCTGAAATACCTGAAATGTCCGAATAAATCGGCTTTTATTTGGGAATTATTCGATTGAGAAGAAATAAGAGGATATAATACATTTAAATCGATTGTAGGAGAAGTAAAACTTCCTAGTTTGTTTTCGCCGCTTTTTCCATAGGGGTACAATCCATCGCCATCATTATCCATGAGGTCTTTTGAATAATTCTGAACAAAGGGGTCGAGGTCTTCTTTTTCAAATAGAAACGCAAGGCTTAATTCCAGTTTCTTCTTTAAGATGAAAGCGGTTAAAAATGAAAATTTCTTTTTACCGATGGTTTCCTGGGGGTAACTTCCTGTTTCAGAACCGAGGTTCGACCGGTCGAGATAATTTACAACGCCAAGTAATTCATAATAGCCGGTTTTGAGTGCTTTGCGATAAGTGGCATTGGCGGTAAAAAAGCGTCCGTCTTCAGTGTAAGTGGTGTCAAAAGTATTAAAATCATTGAATATACGTTTAATATCGAAATAACTAGCACCGAGTTGAAAGGAGGAATTGGCAAGATTTTTATTCATGCTGTAATCGAAATAAAAGTTTTCATCGATTTTTCTCCTGGTGTTGTACAGATAATCGGCGCGTTCGGTG
>JAKAGC010000448.1 GCA_021817755.1 Acidobacteriota bacterium
AAACTCCTATTTTCCACTTATAAACAATATGAACGACTTGGAGATCTCTCAACTACTCGCATTAAATCTGTCATAATGCTCGATGATTTCAAAGAAGATACCCATAGCACTAAAATGGAATCCATAACAGATATTTTTGAACGTGCTATCGACTATATTAAGAAAAAAATTCCATCCCCCTTCGGCTCTTTTTTTAAAAAAACCTCTGAAGATGATGTTGTATCTATTATTTATACATCAGGAACATCCGGACACTCAAAAGCAGTTATGCTTACACATAAGAATTTCATTTCCAATGTTATAGCTATATCTCTCCTCACAAGAATAGATCATACAGACTCATTTCTTTCCATTCTTCCATTATCCCATTGCTACGAATTCACCATCGGCTTTCTATTACCTCTACTTAGAGGAGCACGAATCATCTATTTATCCAAACCCCCTACTCCTCGGATACTTGAAGAAATCTGTAAAGTCGAAAAGCCTACCACTATCTGTTCAGTTCCACTCATTCTTGAGAAAATATACAAGAAAAAAGTTTTACCCGTACTGGAAAAAAACCTCGCAATAAAATTTTTAACCATTATTCCCGGACTCAGGAAACGTATCTATAAAAAAATAAATAAAAAATTAATCGAATTTTTCGGTGGACGTTTACGCATTATGGCAGTCGGTGGTGCTTCATTTAATCGGGAAGCTGAAAAATTCTTCAGGGCCGCTGGATTCCCTTATCTTGTCGGATACGGATTAACCGAAACTTCTCCATTACTCGCCGGAGGACCCGAAGGTGATAAATCCATTCGAGTTACATCTACAGGTAAAGTTACTCCAGGATGCGAAATAAAAATTGTCGATCCCGATAAAAAAACCGGAATCGGAGAAATTTACGGTAGAGGTCCTAGCGTTATGAAAGGATATTATAAAAACCAGGCCCTCACCGATGAAGTACTCGATTCACAAGGATGGTTTAAAACCGGAGATTTAGGATATTTTGATAAAAACGATAACTTGTATATTAAAGGACGTTCCAAAAATATTATTGTTCTTTCAAATGGAGAGAACGTTTACCCCGAAGCCATCGAAGAAAAATTAAACTCCTCTCTCTTTGTTCAGGAATCACTCTTACTCGAAAATAACGACCAACTCGAGGCACTCGTTTACCTTGATTATGATGTAATCGACAGCCAAACAAAAGGAAAAACCGAAAAGCAACGCCTCGATTTCATTCAACATCGACTTACTGTATTGAAAGACGAAACAAACGAATTATTACCCACTTTTTCCCGAATATCCCGCATATATGAACAAGCCGAACCCTTTATTAAAACTGCTACACAGAAAATAAAACGCTACCTGTATATTCATCAGAAATAATACACCAAAGACATGTCTTAATTAAATTGTTCAATTGAAAACAACTTCTGTATATCGTTAACTTCTACAATTAAAAAAATTTTTATTTATACTTCCAAATGTATTTGAAATTCCAAATGAAAATGTTTATAATCTTACTTTAATTTCTATTAAAAAATTTTGCAGGTTAAACATTTATTGTAAGGAGTTTATTTTCAATGAGCAAAGAAAAAGAGGCTATATTGAATTTTCTTTTCAAAAAGCAGTTGCCTACTCTACCTACCATTTTTACTGAATTTAATAAATTAATCAATAGTCCGTATGTTTCTAATAAAAGAATTGCAGACTTGATTATGAAAGATCAGTCAATGGTAGTAAAAATCTTAAGATTAAGCAACTCAGCCATGTATGGAAAGCGCGAAGAAATTAAAAATCTAACCAGTGCTATCACTTATCTCGGGATAGAGACATTAAAACATATTATCCTGCAAATTTCACTGGTGAGAATGTTTCCATTTGAACATCACAAAATTCCCGATTTTAAACCCGTGACTTTCTGGCAACACTCTATTGCTACAGCCTACTTTTCAAATATCATGGAAAATACATTAAATCTCCGCCATTCCGAGAATTTTTATATCGGTGGACTACTTCATGATATCGGTAAAGTTTTAATTTACCAGTTTTATCCCCAAAAATTCGAAGAAATCGTTTTAACACAAATCGATGATGAATTACCCGATTATGAAGTTGAACAAGAAATTCTTGGAGTCGATCACGGTGAAATCGGAGGGTTCCTCGCTGAAAAATGGAATTTCGATCGGGAAATCGTTACAGCAATCGAAAGCCACCATCGTCTTCAAAAACAAAAAGTAAATACTGTTACTGCCGTTGTCAGTATTTCAAATCTCTTTTCTAAAAAAGCAGGATTATGCTTCCCCTGGGACGAAAAATCTTTCGATATAAAAAATTATACCGGCTGGGCCATGCTTGCCGAACAAAGTAAGATTAATATTGACGTCGATCACACCATTCTTCTACTCACAGAAGAGATTGAAAAAGTAAAAGAAACAGTAAAAGCATTGCTGTCTCCTGTATCCAAATAATATAAATACATAATGGGTAAATAAGCGATTATGGGTAAAAACAATGTCTAAAATATCAGGACAGGATTTTCAGGATACCTTTAGAGAATATATTAATGAAAAGCGTTTCGCAGAACTCGCAAAATTAATTGAAACCGCTCAAACCAAACCAGCAGATTTTATAGTCAGGATGGGATTTAAAAATTATATGGATGAATCCCAGGGAAAAAGGGTCAAATTATTTTACATTATGAAATTAAAAGAAATTACAGGAGTAAAACCAGATAAAAATATTATCAAACAAGCCTGTGAAATGACCCTGAAAATGGATACTCCCGAAACCCTCGAAGCCCTCATCAAACGTATTGAAATTGAAAAAGAAGTTTTTAAAGAACTCCTCTCTGTCATTCAGAAAACCTACGCCGATTATGTAGCAGAAGGCAAATTTATCGATATATCAAAACTCATGGAACTAACCGATACTCGCCCTGAAGAAGATACCATCCATAAAGGCTACGAATCCTACTTAGAAGAAGGAAAATTTATCAGCTTTGCCGGTCTGAAAAAACGTACAGGTGTAAAACCAAACTCCGTAATGATTCAGGATATGTATAGAAAATACTACTTTAATTTTGTCCGATATAAAAAGATCTCAACCGAACAATCCCTCGATTGGATGGACCGTATGAGGAAATTACGTAAATTATCACGAATCGATCCCCCCGAAGGAATTATCATTGAGGAAGAACCCGTACAGGAAATGCCCGCTGCCGAAGAAAATCCACAGGAATAATCCTTCCGTAATATTTAAACTTACATTTCATATCCTTTTTTTAAAAGTCTAAAACTTCCTTATCTATCAAAAATCGAATAACTTTTTCTGTGAAGGACCTTCATCTTTCTTTTTCATCTCAGGTTTCGATAGTTCCACCAGTTTCTTTTCGATCGAATCCAGAAAACGACTTCGTGGAAGTTCATATTCTCGCCCATATATCATCCGTTTATCTGCATGGCACAAATAAAGAAATTTTTTTGCACGTGTCATCCCCACATACAATAATCTCCGTTCTTCCTCAAGGTCTCCCTCATGATTTTTAAAAATTGAATAGGGAATCAATCCATCTTCGCAACCCACGATAAATACCACTCCGAACTCAAGACCCTTTGCTCCATGAAGAGTCATTAATGTTACATTTTCCAGATTTCCACGATAGGTATCCATACCCGTTCCCAGCTTCAAAAATCGCTGGAAAGCTCCCATATCATTTCCATATTCTTTTGCAAGATCAAGCAGTCGTTTGATTTCTTCTTTTTTCTCCTCTTTTATCTCTTTAAAAAAACCCTCTATAATCCCATTAATCCTATCTACAATCAATTCTCCTTCTTGTTTATAAGATGATATGAATTCATCCAGACTGTCTATAGTAATCCCGACAGGGAATGCATGCCGTTTTATCATCTCTCTCAAAAACGTGTTCCCCCCGTTATTCAAATATTCCAGAATACGAAGAATCGATACAATCGGTTCCTCCTTAAAAAATGGTGTCTCTCCCACTATTTCGTAAGGTATACTGTGATCTTGCAATGCTTTCTCCACCCCATCCAATTCATCTTTTATACGGCACAGGATTACAAAATCCGATAAACTCTCTATTCCCACCTCTTTATCCCCTTCCGTTATATCGCTATCCATAGAAAAAAAACGTAATCCCCCCATCATTTGTTCAATCGTGCGAGCCACAAACTCTGCTTCACTCCTATATGTCGTATGTTTAACGATTTTAATTTTCACTCCCTTTTCCAGTCCCGTAAGCAATGCTTCATCTTTATCTCCACGCAGCATTACATTATTTGAAGCCCTCAGTATCGAATCCGAACATCGGTAACTCTGTTTCAATCTGTAAATAACCCCCTCCCCATAATCTTCACAAAATTGTTTCATATATTGAACATCAGCACCCCGAAATCCATAAATAGCCTGATCCGGATCTCCAATCGCACAGATATTCGAATTCTCTTCACTCATTAATAATCGAATCAGCATATATTGTGCATAATTAATATCCTGGTATTCATCTATTAATATCCATTTAAATTTATTTCTGTAATACTCTAAGACTT
>JAKAGC010000449.1 GCA_021817755.1 Acidobacteriota bacterium
GCTATTATTTACCTGCTTTATTTTTAATTTTTTGATGAGGAGTTTATTATGAATAAGATTTCCATAACTAAAAACCGTACCGTTACTATTTTACTAATAATATCGAGCATTCTTTTTTCCGCGAAAGTGATGATGTCTCAATCTACCAAACAATGGTACAAAGGCCAAACCCATGCTCATAGCAATAAATCAGATGGGGATTCGTTCCCCCGGCAAGTCGTTCGATGGTATTTTGAACATGAATACAACTTCCTTGTTTTGACGGATCATTATACAGTTACAGATATCACCTATTTAAATCCCTATAAAGATCAGAATTTTATCTTAATCCCAGGCGAAGAAGTTACGGATACCTTTGAAAAAAAAGCACTGCATGTTAATGCCATTAATTTGAAAAGCACTATCGCTGCAAAACATGGAAGTAATGTAGTAGAAACACTTCAAAACGATATCGATTCCCTTATTGCTGCCGGTGCGATTACGCAACTAAACCATCCCAATTGGTTATGGTCCATCACCGTCGATGATATTATAAAACTGAAAAATGTGAAATTGATGGAGATTTATAATGTTAACCGGGATTCCAATAATTTTAGTGCGGGAGGTTCCCCAGGTATGGAAGAGGTATGGGACCGTGTTTTATCGGCAGGAATATGTATCTATGGAGTTGCAACGGATGATACCCATGATTATGAAGGGGAGTTCCGTATTGAAAAAGCTTATCCCGGTAAAGGATGGGTTATGGTTCGGGCAACAGAACTTACGATTGAGGCAATCTGCGACGCGTTGAATAAAGGCGATTTTTATGCGTCTACCGGAATCGTTTTAAACGATATTTCTACCACTTCGAAAGAATATAAACTGGAAATCAAACAACTGGGAGATGAAAAATATACGACTCAATTCATCGGAAAAAACGGGGAAATTCTTAAAACGGAATTCGGTTTGACACCGGTTTATATGTTTAAAAATACCGAAATGTACGTCCGGGCACGAGTAACGAGTACGAATGGGGTTATTGCAATAACACAGCCGTTTTTTTTAAAAGAAAAACAAATTGAATAAATTGCTTGATAGGAAAAGTTTCAAATTGATACTAAGAGGGAATGTTTTCTGTATTGTTTAAAACCAGTTTATAAATCAATGCATCTTCGATAGGATCGGGATAGTATGCTTTCCTTACATCGATTAATTGAAATTGGAAAGCTTCATAAAGTTTGATGGCACCTGCATTCGATTTGCGAACCTCAAGAAACAACTCTTCAACTCCGTTTGTTCTTGCAGTATCCAGCATGAAACCGAATAATTGTTTTCCGATTCCTTTTCCTGTAGAATCAGCGGAAACGGCAATTTTGTGCAATTCAAGCATATCTTCGATTATCCAGAAAATAATATAGCCGAGAATTTCACGGGAATCTGTATCTTCTCCTATGTAAAAATATGCAATGTGATGATCCAGTTCATTCGTAAAGTAATCTTGTTTCCAGGGATTTGTAAATTGTTGAGCTTCTATTTGGCAAATTTTATCGATATCTGCTGACCTTGCTTTTCTGATTTTTATTTTAGATTTATCCCCTGTCTTGCTTACCATAATTGATCTCAGCATCCGGTTTACGAATGTAAAAGGGGAGTAGGTCGCTTAAATTAGTGATATAATTATTTTTTGTAAATCTCGATAGTGCGATTCTATCAATCCAGGGCGCTAAGAAAGGAGAGGTGGTTAGAAATTGTGATCCCTGGAAATTCGCTTGAATCAATGATTTATATACCTCTGAACCACTGCCTGTCCAGTGCATTTCATTTAAAGGATATTCAATGGCTGACAGATAATTTTTTAATTCTGAAATATTTATCAATGCGGGAGAAATTAATTCCTTTCCTTCCCCATCTGTAAAGTTATACACTGCGATATACACTTCATTCCTTCGAGCATCGATCATCGAGACAACGGGAATAGTGCTTTCGTGAAATGGGTAGGCTGTAGCTTCCAATGAGTTTACAGGAATAACCGGTTTCCCTGAACCAAGTAAAAAACCTTTCAAAGTTGCCATTCCTACGCGTAAACCTGTGAATAGACCGGGGCCAATACATATACCAAAAGCGTCGATTTCTTCAAGTGAAAGTCCCCCGGGGACATTATTTAAAACATTCTCTATACTTTGGATAAGTACTGTCGATAATTCGTCACGGCTGGTAAAGTGGTATTCAAACCGGATATTGTCGCTTCTTGTTACTGAAATTGAAATATACCGGGAGGAGGTATCCAGGGAAAAAATAGTACTCATATTTTCTTTTCCAGGATGATTTCGTTTCCGTTTCTGGTAGGAACAAATTTTACCTTATCCATATAACTTTTCATTATCATAATGCCTCTTCCACTGAATGAAAGAAGGTCAGGGTTTTCCAACCGTTTATGAATTTCTGCAACATTTAACCGTTCCTGGTTTTCATCTTTTACGGAGAGAGTTATACGAGAGCGCGTCCAACTGAATGTTACGTAAACCCGTTTCCCGGTGTCCGATTTATTCCCGTGAATAATAGCATTATTCACAACTTCCCGAAGCGATATTTCGATCTTGAAAAATGTATCGTCTTCGATATTCAGTACTTTTTTAATATTGCTGAAAACCAATACGCAAAATTCGGTGTACTTTAAATCGCTGACAAATTCAAGAGAAATCTGATTTTTTTTAGTCATATAAAAATTATACCAATAAAAAAAAACATTGTAAAGAATATTAAATAGCAGATTATCGGTGAAAAAGGAGGTTATAAAAGCAAGTAGAAATTTTTAATATTCCCAATCTTTCTTATTTTTGCGATATAATACATGGCGGCAAATAGGGTGATCGATTGGAATTCGAGGATGATCGAAATCCTCTTTTGGATCGCGAGTGAATCCAAGTCGTTCCATTAATCTCATAGAAGGTGAATTCCATTGAGATGTAAATGAAACAAGCTCTTCCAATTTGAGTGTTTGGAAGGCGTAGGCTTCAGCTTTCAATGCGGCAGCGTATGCATATCCTTTTCCCCAGTATTCTTTCCTGAAACGCCACCCGATTTCTACACATGGTGTAAAATGAGCAGTGAATGTGGGTTGCGCGAGACCTGTAAATCCCGCGAATAGACCTTCGATCTCCACAGCCCAAAGGCCCCATCCGTTTTCTTCAATTTTGGATTTGATTCGAAGATAAGATGCTTCCGTTTCGCTCCGTGATAAAATGGAGGGGAAAAAACGCATTACTTCGGGATCAGCGTTCATGTCTACATAGCGTTCGAGGTCCTCTTCTTTCCATTGACGCAAGAGAACGTCCGGTAAGGTTCGATTTTGATTAGCCATATCTATCATACTATTTCCTCTACTATGGATTGTTGGCTTATAACATTTTTTTTAATTCTTAAATTTGAGTAAATTATTAAAATTAGGCCCGGTACTATATAATTTTTGCAATCTTAACATGAAAGTAGTGAATACTAAAAGGAAAATGGAATATCTTGACGTTTCAGGACATTTTGAAGGTATTGAATATCATCACTGTAAATCTCTTTAAGTAATTCCCGGTCAGTCTCACTCAATTTTAATTTCTTAAATAGAAAACGGCTTGCTTCTGATTTAAGACGATCTCTAATTGAAAGAGGAACGAGGCGACGGAATAGGGCTTTCAATTTATTTGGCCTGTATATAAAACCGGTTACCCAATACGCTACCCTGGATTTAGGCTCTCCCGATATATTCAATTGCTTTTCGGATTTCATATGTTCTACCGGCTCAAGTCCCAGGAATCTAAGTATCCCATCCACTGTCTTTTTATTATCTTTGCAGAAATCACCGAATGAAACGATATGCGTATTGGGAAACGCATCGAGAAACGCTTCTACCTGCCGGCCATACATCCCGAACCCGATATAATCATATCCGGGATAAATGTTCGAACCGGGAGCGGTTACCTTTTCGCGAAAACCACCCTGCTTTATGGCTTCGGAAAAAGGAAGAGAGATGGTCCCTTGCCCGTAATGCATGGTATAATGAGACCACGCACGATCCACAGGGTGACGAAGAACAATAATAATTTTTATTTCGGATGCTCTGTCTCCATACATTTTACGAAGGGTGGGGATTACCTCTTTATAATAATATAAATACCAGGAAGAAGTATCTCCGGCAATTGAAGTATCAGGGCATTTATTATACATGGAATAATATTCATCCCATGTGCAACCTACGGGTGGGCGCGTCGATCCATTTTCAAGTGTAAAAACGGGAGTTTTTCCATCATAAGCAAAAGTGTAAAGTTCTTTACGTGGCGGCAGGAATATTCCAGAGTGTTGCTTTAATAATGCATAAAGCGATGTTGTGGCACTTTTCGCAGCACCGACAATAAAGAAATCCGGGAGCGTGACCGATTTATTTCCCTGCATGATTTGCATGGTGAATTTCCTTCTTAAATTTCTTTTCAGTAAAATAAGGGATATATATTGTTGAAATACCGAATTTTCGTTTTACATAAATTGCGGATACGACATTCCAGGTAATCATGCTGATCGTATTAGCGATCGC
>JAKAGC010000450.1 GCA_021817755.1 Acidobacteriota bacterium
TAGACTCTGAGGGAATTCAAGATACCCTTCTGAAACTCCCCGAAAAAGTAGGCTTAAATAATGATTGGTGGTATCTTTATGAAAATGATCCTGTAAATGAAATTACTACCCTTCAGTGTGTTATTAAAGGTGGGAAAAAAAGCGTTTCTTCTAGCTTAAGAGGATTGGCATTTCTTACAGTTCATCTCTCCCTTGAGATGCCCTCCCCCATTGAGCTTATGGAATTAATGCACATCGGTTCCCGATATTCATATTCATTTGAAGGTGATTATTCAATCATTACGATTGAAGCATTATCCAAAAATTTTGAAAATACCATTAGAATTATCTCCCGTATAATTAAAAATCCTATATTTTCCGATATACGAATAGACAGCCTGAAAAATTATATGCTTGAAAGACAAAAGGTCGAAGAAGATACCCCTGAATTCATTATGGAAAAAAAATTCAGAGATGTCTTTTTTGGAGAAGACCAGTATGGATATGCCGGTTCCAATTATGGAGATAAAGAATCCGTAAAAAAAATAAGACGAAAGGATATAGTTCAATTTCATAAAGAGTTTTTTACCCGGTCCAATATCACAATAACCGTTTCATCCAATCTCGAAAAAAATGAGATTACCCCAATTGTAGAAAAATATTTTGGTTCCTTCCCAGCAGGCAGTCCCATTGAGTTTCCTATTATAAAAATCGAAGAGCCCAAAGAAAAAACGATATCAATTTACAAAGAAAATCGGCAAATATTGATCGCACTTGGTATTCTTCTCCCACCCGTGTCTCCCCAAAGTACGACTCGTGCCTATATTATTGATGAGATATTGGGAAAAGGAATCGGGTCCAAATTGTGGAAACTTCGTGCAGTCGATGAGCTCTCATATAATCTGAATACCCGTGTTCAACAGTTCAAAGATTGCGGTATGCTTCTTGTATATTTAAAAACCGATATTTCAAAAAAAGTTCCTGCTCAAGATGCATTGAAAGGAATAATCAATGAAATTCGAGAAATAGGTGTTTCATTAGAAGAATTGAACTCAGCAGCCGAAATGGTCAAAGCAGATATGCTTGTCTATAATGAAACCCGGGCACGCCGTACATCCAATATAGCTTTTTTCGAAACCATTGGACTCGGATACCAGTTCATCCAAACATTTTTTCAGGAAGTCGATAAGGTTTCCAAAGACAAAGAGGGATTTAATCAATACTTAAAGCAAATATTAACTCCCGAAAAAATTGTAGAGATATTAGTAGGACCTGATAATACTACTCATGAATAGGAAACGATAAATAGAATTTGCTTCCTTTTCCCGGTTCTGATTCCACCCATATATTTCCCTTATGCCGGTTCACTATTTTAGAAACAATTGCCAATCCAAGTCCATCACCCTCTGATTTGTCAGGATTTAACCGGTGAAAAATTTCAAATATTTTTTTATGATATTCTTTTTGAATACCAATACCATTGTCTTCAACACAATAAATCACTTCATTTTTTTCAGGATTTTCTGTTCCTGTAATGGTAATTTCACCCCTTCTACTCGGATCCAGGTATTTTAAAGCATTACTGATAAGGTTCGAAAATGCTTGATTAAGCTGTATTTCATTTCCAAAACAAGATGGTAGAGTATCAAGATGAATTTCAACATCCCCTTCCTTGACCTGGAATTCGAAACCCCCGATAATATCTTCGATTAATTGATTCATATTTATCGTATCGAAGGGAGTAACAGTTCGATCTACCCGTGAAAGTTTAAGTAAACCAGAAAGAAGCAGATCCATTTTCACCGTACTAGTTTCAATATATTTTAAAGATTCTGCCACATCAGTTTCAATAATCTTAAGCATTGAACGTTTACTTGGATTTTCCATACATTCCGCAGAATCGATATATTTCCGTACTTCCTGGAGCGAGAATCCCAATTCTTGCGAAAATCCCTGAATATTGACCAAAGGAGACCGAAGATCGTGTGATGTTACATAAATAACCTGTTCTAATTCTTTATTTTTATCTTCCAACTGTCTCATCAGACGTTGAAGTTCCACTTGTGCTTCATCTCTCTTTTTATGCTCGGAGTGGATTTGCATCATCATATTATTGAAGCCATCATAAAGAACACCGATTTCATCATTTCCAACTTTTTGAACTCGAACCGATAGATCAGGCTTATTTGAAATGTGTTCCGTGACATTAGCCAGTTTTAGAATCGGTTGGGAAATCATTCGTTGGAGACGGAGGGCAAGAAAATACACCAATAAAAATAGTCCAGGAAGAATAGAGAGCAAGTATAGTATTCTGGACCTCATATTCTGTTGCATTTCAATGGTTGACACTTTCAAATAAAGTGTCCCAATTTTATTATCATCTGCTATTATCGGTTGAAATACCAACAAATAATCGTCTTTAAAATTATAAAACAGTACATCGACAGAGGGAAGTACCGGGGCATCGATTTTTTTCCCATGAGGATAAAATGCGAAGGGAATATTTTTTTTATCAAAAATGATACATGAAACAACATCTTTATCATGTGAGAGAACATTAATAACTTCGTTTGCACCGCTGGGATTTTCAAAAGTTAACGGAGTTGCAAGATAATAAGCCAGATTTTGAGCCTTGTAAATCGTAGACTCCACAATTTGTTTCTTTGCTTTCACAACATCCATAAATATAATGATGGAAAATCCGGTAATCAAAGTAGGGATACTCACCAGGAGAACAATAAAAATAAGTTTATACCTGATGGAGAAATTTCTTATGATATTCATTTTTTAGGTAGAAATACATGCCTGGCACTTTCCAGAAGTCGAAAATTGATGTCCAGACCCGCTTCTTTCGCCGCAATATTATGAATGTCAAAAAGGAGACGAGGTCCCTCGAAAACAAAAACAATCATAATTCCAAAATTTAAAAAATCTTCGGAATCCGAAACCGTTAGAATGGATTTTTTCTTAATAATAGAAATTATGGAATTTATCTCATTTTTTTTTGTCTGTGGGATAAAAAGGATATGAGGTTCTCCAATATCATTAATAGATTCAATTACACGTATATTTACCGGCTTATTTTTTATCTTCTCCTTTCTATAGACTTGAATCAATGTTTTTCCCAATTCCCTATCCCCTAAGATTGCAATTATAAAAGGTTTATTTCGCTCTTTTATTGCCGAACTATCCGGCCAAGTGATAAATTGGGCAAACCGTCCCAGTAGTACCGCTTTATCCTGGTTTTCATTATATGGATTAATATTGGTAATACTTGTGGAGTTTTTTATATACCTATTGGGAAGAGTGAAACCTGCTTTCCTCGCAGCAACTTCATTGACCTGGATAGAAGTTTTCGAAGTCTCGGATTCGTAATCCATGACCAGGTCCAATATTATTCCTTTTTCTGCATAGCCCGCAACATCTCCGATTGTTAAGATAGCCCTTCCTGAAACATACGCCAGAATATCTTCGAATTTCTTTCTTCCTACTTCTGCAATGTACAAAACATTACAATCAGGTGAAATGTCTTCCGGTTCCGTAATTTGTTGGATATATATTTTTTTTCCTTTATAATACCAATCCGTACTTTGTTCAATTAGACTCCTTCCGAAGGGATTATCGATTACAGTTAATATAAAAGGTTTATTCCGGTCCTCGATTCCCGCTTCTTTAGGCCAATTTATTTCGGATATGATCCGAAAAAGGAGATAAGCTTTCATCGAATATTCTCGTATTTCGATAGATTTTTTATCCAGAGCTAATAGTGGAAACCAGAGCTGAGAAATCAGGAATATGATTCCCATTACTCGACCACCAAATTTTCTTGAATTCAACCCCTTAGTTGAACTCAATTTAGTCTCTCCTTATCCATATAAAATTTAGCATAAATTTCATTTTATCGGTTTTACTGAGCTATCATTTAAAGGTTTAATATTTGTAATCATGCCTGATTTTTTCAAAAATTTTTCCGGAAGATTAAAACCTGCTTTTCGAGCCATCATTTCATTAACCTGGATTTTCGTTTTTGATGTATCCGAGTCATAATCGATAGCCAAATCCATTATAGTTCCTTTTTCTGCATAACCCGAGATATCACCGATCGAAAGAATTGCTTTTCCGGAAATGTTTTCGAGTATATCTTTTAATTTTTTATTACTCACTTCAGCAATATAAAGAATATGACAGGGAGAAGGAATTTGTCCCGGCTCTTCTATATTTTCCACTTTGAACCGTTTTCCTCTCATTTCCCATCCCGAAGCTTGCTCCACTAGAGATTTCCCGAATGGGTTATTGATAACGGCGATAACCACAGGTTGATTTCGCTCGTCTATCCCTGTTTCTTTTGGCCAATTGATATCGCAGGCTATCATATAAATAATTCGTGCTTTTAATGTATACTCATTTATTTCGCTCATCTTTTTCCCGTCAAGCACTGGAGAAAGGGAAGCAAAAGTTAGTAGAAGAAAAGCAACGATTATCTTTTTTGCCCAAAGCTTCGGCCAAAAGGGTTTCGTTAAAATCAACTAAATACCTCCACTATTGATATTCTTTTTAATTCATGATACAGGC
>JAKAGC010000006.1 GCA_021817755.1 Acidobacteriota bacterium
TAAGGAAGATTTTATTTCCAGGAGCCATGTTCAGGTTATCAATAATGATCTTTATATTACAGTCAAAGATTTGCAATCGACCAATGGGATTAATTACAAAGATGAGAAAGTTAAAGAAGCACAGATCCAGATCGGAGAATCTTTTATTCTGGGTAAGATCGAATTTTTTCTAAAACAGGGTAGCCTTGATGAGTTCAAACTGGCAAAAGAATTGATACCGATTTTCGACACCATCGGAAGCGACAATGAAAAAAAGTTTGATAATACGGCAACCCGTTACATCGAGGATATTTATAGCGAAACCCTGAAAGTAGTGATGCATATCGGATTAAAGAAAAATGATTTTCGTGATTTCCTCATGGATATCGGAAATCATCTTTCCAATTTAACCGATTTTGGAAGTTTATATATTATTTCCAGGCATGAGAGTGAGTTCCGAATTTTACTTTCAGTTCAAAATGAATCTTTAAAAACAGAAATTTTAAAAAAGGTTGTAAAATCATCGCCGGAAATTTATTCTAAAAGTATAATCTCACAAACGATACCGGGAATTCAGCCTGAAGCAGTATGTTACTCTTTCCCTCTAAAACTGGATGAACCGGATTCTGTTTTGGTTTTCACAGGATATAAGCGAAAAGAAAAGGAAGATCAAAAACTGGCGGACTTCTTATCCAGGCTGGTTACTGAAATCGACCTACTCTCTCAACTTTTGACTTCTCGCACGCGGCAAGATACGACCCCTGACCAGGCAGAGAGCATCCGTGATGATATAGTCGCAGAAAGCTCGCAAATGAAAGAGTTGATTAAGCAAGCGCAAAAAATCGCTGTAAGCGATATTTTCGTATTAATCCAGGGTGAAAGCGGAACAGGAAAAGAGCTTTTCGCAAAATTAATTCATAAGCATTCACAGCGCGCGAAACATAAATTTGTCGCCATCAATTGTGCGGCAATCCCGGAAAGTCTCCTGGAAAGTGAGTTATTCGGACATGAAAAGGGTGCTTTTACCGGTGCATATATTCAGAAAAAAGGCAAACTCGAAATGGCTTCGGGCGGAACATTGGTTTTGGATGAAATCGGAGATATGCCGATCAATCTTCAATCGAAACTTTTAAGAGCTTTACAGGAAAAAGAGTTTTATCGTCTTGGCGGCTCCACCCCTATTACGGTTGATCTCCGCATTATATCGATTACCAACCAGGACCTTAAAACTTTGATTAAAGAAGGAAAATTCCGTGAAGACCTCTATTACAGACTTGTTCACCGTTCGATTTCCATTCCTCCTCTGCGCGATCGAAAAGAAGATATCTCAGCATTGATTAATTATTTCACTGCTAAATTCTGCCAGCAAACCCAGAAAAAAATAGGCGGCTACTCGGTAAAGGCTTTTGAAACGTTGCAAGAATACAACTGGAAAGGAAATGTCCGGCAACTGGAAAACGAGATTCGGAGTATAGTAAATCTGACGGATGACGGTGAAACAGTTGGATATGAAATTCTCTCAGATGAAATAAAAGAAGTCCCGGATGAAATTAGTGGGGTAGCTGATTCCGGATTCTCCGGTGGATTTTCTCAAAAAGCTGCAACTGAAACTGAAAAGGATATGATTATCCGCCTACTGGAAAAGAATCTATGGAATAAATCACGAACTGCCCGGGATCTTAAAATGACATATGTTGGCTTACATAAAAAACTGAAACGCCTGGGTATTGAACCACCGGAATGATAATTTTTATTCCTTTTCCCGAAAACGTCCTTTAGTTCCTTTTAAACTTGGTATATTTTCAATTTCATCATACATATATTAATATATGTATGGTGCCAACCATTTTTCAACCTCGGAAACAGACATATTCTTTCTTTGAGCGTAATTTTCTATCTGATCTCGCAGTAATTTTCCAACCATAAAATAGTGAGATTGGGGATGGGAAAAGTAATAACCGCTTACGGATGCAGCAGGTATCATCATGTAACTCTCACTCAAGTCAATGGATGCATTTTCCTTTGCATTTAGAAGTGAAAAAAGAATTCCTTTTTCGGTATGATCGGGACAGGCAGGATAACCGGGGGCGGGACGAATACCACGGTATTTTTCATGAAGCAGTTCGGGAATTTCCATTTTTTCCTCAGGTGCAAATCCCCAGAATTCCTTCCGAACACGTTCATGAAGATGCTCAGCGAAAGCTTCGGCAAGCCGGTCAGCAAGGCCTTTAAGCATAATTGCCGAATAGTCATCGTTTTCCTCCTGGAATTTTTGTAAGGACTGTTCGATATTCAACCCGGCAGTTACAGCAAAGCCACCGATATAATCTTGAATTCTTGTTTCTTTAGGAGCGATAAAATCGGCAAGAGCAGGAAAAGGCTGATCCTGTTTACGCTGCTGACGGCGTAACGTATGGATTATCGATTGAGATTGAGTACGGTTTTCATCGGTATATATGGTTATATCATCATCATTGGTGGTATTGGCAGGAAATAGACCGATAACCGCTTTTAATCCGAGCAAATTCTCCCCGGCAATACGAGACAACATGTTATGAGCATCTTTTAATAGACGTGTTGCCTCTTTTCCGACTTTTTCATCGGATAAGATGGCAGGATAAATTCCTTTCAAATCCCACATTTTGAAAAAGAAATTCCAATCGATATACGGAATTACCTTGTTCACATTATAATTATCGAAAATGGTTAAACCCATATAATTGGGTTTAGGGGGCGTATAATTGGTCCAATCTACCTTATACTTTTCTTTTCGCGCCGTTTCCAGCGGAGCCATTTCCATTTGAAGGAGCGATGACTGCCGTTTCCGGCGCAGTTCTTCATATTCATTCCTGGTATCACTCCAATATTCCTTTTTAGCCGCTTCATCCAATAATTTTCCGACGACTCCGACTGCTCGCGACGCATCAGAGACATGAATGGTGGGACCATTATAATTGGGTTCGATTTTCACAGCGGTATGCATCTTGGACGTAGTAGCTCCCCCAATAAGAAGAGGAATAGTAAACCCATTTCGCTGCATTTCAAAAGCAACGGATGCCATTTCTTCAAGTGAGGGGGTAATTAATCCGCTTATGCCGATTATATCTGCTTTGAGATCCTTTGCCTTCTCTAAAATTGTTTCACATGAAACCATAACGCCGAGATCTTCAACATCATAGTTATTACAACGCAATACGACAGCCACAATATTTTTTCCAATATCATGAACGTCCCCTTTTACAGTAGCAAGAAGAATTTTTCCACGGGCAGAAATCTTACCGGATGCTGCCTGTTCCGCTTCAATAAAGGGAAGCAAGTATGCTACTGCTTTCTTCATAACGCGAGCGCTTTTGACAACCTGGGGTAAAAACATCTTCCCAGCTCCGAATAAGTCTCCGACATGATTCATTCCGGACATCAGGGGGCCTTCAATAACTTTAATGGCTTCTTTCAATTCCAACCGTGCGGCTTCAGTATCTTCATCGATAAATTCGGAAATACCTTTTACAAGGGCGTATTCAAGCCTTTCTTTCACTGGTTTTTCACGCCACAAGGGATTTTTTTCTTCTTCTTTTTCTGTGGATGAAAACGAACCGGCTTGTTCAAGAATTTTATCGGTTGCATCATCACGTCTATTGAGTACAACATCTTCCACAAGTTCGAGTAAATGAGGAGGTATATCTTCGTATACGGTCAATTGACCCGGATTTACGATTCCCATATTCATCCCGGCTTTTACGGCATGATAAAGGAACACGGAGTGAATAGCTTCCCGTATGGGGTCATTGCCACGAAAAGCAAACGAAATATTACTAACGCCACCGCTAACAAGGCATCGAGGGAATTTCTCTTTTAACCGTTTGACGGTTTCGATGTAGTCGACAGCATAGGACCGGTGTTCCTCTATACCGGTTCCAATAGCGAAAATATTGGGATCAAAAATGATATTCTGTTCAGGAAAACCAATTTTTTCAAGCAGTATGTGTGACCGTTCCAATATATCGAGACGGCGTTGGAGGGTATCGGCCTGCCCCTTTTCATCAAAAGCCATAACCACTGCGGCAGCACCATATTTCATAATTTCCCGTGCATGAGCCAGGAACGGTTCTTCTCCCTCTTTCAAGCTGATGGAGTTCACCACACCTTTTCCTTGTAAGCACTTTAAACCGGCTTCAATAACATTCCAGCGAGAAGAATCGATCATTACAGGAACACGGCAGATATCCGGTTCAGAGGCTACGAGATTGAGAAATACTGACATTTCCTCTTCGGCGTTCAACATAGCATCATCCATATTGACATCGATCATTTGTGCACCGTTTTCAACCTGTTCACGTGCTATATTCAACGCTTCTTCGTATTTTTTATTTTTAATTAAACGGGCAAATTTCTTAGAACCTGCCACATTGGTTCTTTCTCCGATATTGGCAAATAGACTGGTTTTATCGATTACGAGAGGCTCAAGCCCACTAAAGCAGGAGCACAATCTGGGTTCAGGCTTTTTTCGGGGGGAAATGGTTTCCACCACCCGCGAAATTTCCCGAATATGAGAGGGAGTGGTACCGCAGCAACCGCCTACAAGATTGACATAACCACTTTGCGCAAAGTCTGCGATAATCCTGGCCATATTTTGAGGAGTATCGTTGTAATTTCCCATTTCATCGGGAAGCCCTGCATTGGGATAAACTCCGGTGAAGCAATCGGCAGCGGTTGAGAGAGCGTGAATATGAGGACGCATCTCTTTTGCTCCGAGAGAGCAATTGAGACTAACGCAAAGAGGGCGGGCATGCGTAACTGAATATAAAAATGCTTCAACGGTCTGCCCGGAAAGGGTTCTACCGGATGCATCGGTGATTGTCCCGGAAATGATAACGGGAAGTTGAATTTTTTTCTCTTCAAAATAGGTTTGAATGGCATAGATCGCAGCCCTGGCGTTAAGAGTATCGAAAATGGTTTCAACCAATACAATATCGACGCCGCCAGAGATCAGCCCAGCGGCTGCATTATAATAAACATCGGACATTTCCTTAAAGGTGATATCCCTGTACCCGGGATTATTCACATCAGGAGAAATGGATAACGTTTTATTGGTAGGTCCCAAGGAACCGGCAACAAATCGCGGTTTATTGGGAGTTTTAAGTGTCATTTCATCTGCTGCTTGGCGCGCGATGCGGGCAGAAGCTTCATTTAATTCAAAGACAAGGTTTTCAAGGTGATAATCGGATTGGGAAATTCCATTGGCATTGAATGTATTGGTTTCGATTATATCTGCTCCGGCTTCCATAAAACTGAAATGGATTTCCCGGATTATGCGGGGCTGGGTTATAGACAATAAATCATTATTGCCTTTGAGATCGAATGGGTGATCTTTGAATCGATCTCCTCGAAAGTCCGATTCGGACAATTTATATGATTGAATCATCGTTCCCATTGCTCCATCGAGAACGAGAATTCTTTCGGTTAACAACTTTTCCAATTGTTGGGTTTTATTTAAATGGCTCACACGAAACTCCATATTGAATTTTATCGATTCACAATCTCCGGGTGAACCGGATTTCAAATTTCGCGAATCGACTTTATTCATTTATTTTACCATACTTTTTAAATTCTTCTAACTTTTTTCTTAATATGATCAACAACGAAGCTTGTATTAGTACTCTCTAAGGAGGATAAAAATTTAAATTCATTATTTCATAACCCTAAGAATTAATTTTGAAATACTTAAGAATTTACTCACCTGAATCCGTTTAGGATTTTTAAATTAAGCAAAGCACGCTTAATACACGGTTATATGATTTTTTGTGCTATTTCACTGAGTTTCCTTGAAGTCATTTTTTTTAAATTTGTTCAGTTCTATTCAAAGATAGACTAATGTCTCTCAAAGAGAGCCCATTCTCGCAAAAAGGGAGAATGGGCTCCTTCATTTGGAAGTCAACTTCATTCGGAGAGAAGTGAGTCTCATAAAAAGTGAAGCCAACTTCATTCGGAGGGAAGTCATTCTCATTCAGAGGGAAGCTGACTTCACTCAGAGTGAAGACAGTCTCATTCAAAATAAAGTCAATTCTATTCAGAATGAAGATTATCTCATTCATAATGAAGTCAACTTCACTCGGAGAGAGATTAATCTCATTCAAAGAGAAGTTAACTTCATTCAGAAATCAAAAAATGAAAATTGATAGAAGAATTGAGTAAAATGCAATTATAATCTTATAAAAATTCTTTTTTGATCAATTGGTTTTTTAAGATTTAAAAAAATAAATTGAGATTTCCATATAGAGCCAATCTCTTCTAATAGAATCAGAAATTGATTAAAGAATTCTTTAAGTATATAACTGATATATGCGGGTTGATTTCTTCAACATTATAATATACACTGTTCTTTCGTAAAGGGTAGCAAATGGCAAGTTTATATGAAATGAGAAAATTTTTTATTACTGCATCTGAAGATACTGCTTTGAAAGAGCTTTTAACCATGCACCTTCCACAGTCGACAAATGTTGATGATGTAATCAGTTCCGGTGGCGTTTGGAGAGATAAAAAGCGAGTATTTGATCCGGATTTTATAATTAAAGCAAAAGAGACGATTAAAATTCACACCAGTTCTTTTCAAGGAAGGCAATATATATTAAAACCTGAACACGTTATTTTTGAAAATGAAGATTTTATGGTTGTCTATAAACCATGTGATCTAAATGTTCATGGGGTTCCCTCTTCGTTGCATTACAACCTTAATTATGGAGTAAATAATTACTTAAAAAAGAATGGGATTCATTTTGAAAGTACGCCATTAACTCGTATTGATAGACCGGTTGAAGGGCTGGTTATATTTTCCAAGAACAAACATTATGAGCGTCGTTTATTCGATTTAATAAAAAGGCGGGTAATAAAAAAATGGTATGTAGGAGGAATTGAGAAAAGACCGGAAAATCCGAAATGCCTCCGCATTATCGATACAATCACAAATGATGGTAATAAAACTTCTGCTGACCCCCAAGGTAAGATAGCGGATACGTTGTTTATAAAAACTGGTGAAAAGACAAGCGCGGATATTTATTCCATTTTCATCTTTACAGGGCGGCGGCATCAGATACGCTTTCACGCCTCCAATTATATTGCTCCACTTGTTGGAGATTGGTTTTATGGGGCTTCGCTTCATCTACCGGGGGACGAAATTTCATTAATTTGCCGGGGATACAATATTCCTTATAAGAAAAAAATGCTTCGGATTCGTTTACCACAAAAATATATGGATGCTTTCCTTGCCAAATTTGATACAACGGTTCGTGGAAAGCATTCGGGGAGTATAAAATGATAAAAAGTATATTGGTTCCAATTGCGGATGGAACAGAAGAGTTAGAGGCGGTAACCATTATCGATATCCTCCGTAGAGCTGGTACTAACGTTATTGTAGCAGGAATCGATAAACATCTTGTTACTGCTTCTCGAGGGGTTCGGTTAATGGCAGATTCACTTATTACCGACTGCAATGGTGAAGTATTTGACATGATTGTGCTACCAGGGGGAATGCCGGGAGCGGAGCATTTACGGGATTCGGTATTACTGACAGAAATGTTAAAAAAACAGGAAAGCAACAGCAGATGGATTGCTGCGATATGTGCTTCTCCTGTTGTTGTCTTGCAACACCATGGGTTATTAGAAAACCGGAAAGCGACGTGTCATCCGGCTCGGAAAAAAGATTTATTAAACCAGGAAGCGGCTGATTTAAGTGTAGTAGTGGATGGGAATTGTATTACGGGAAGGGGCCCTGGAACTGCAATTGAATTTTCTCTTAAGTTGGTTGAGGTTTTATATGGAAAGAAAAAGATGCTTGAGGTTTCTCAACCATTGGCAGGAAATTAAACCGAAAAACTCTTATTAACAAAAATTTTTATCGATAATTTTAAATAAAAGTTTTGGTTGGGGACCGGGGACGGGTTTTTCAAAACGAGTCCCCGGTAAGAATCAAAATCTATTTTACAACATGAACCCAATTATGTTTATCTTCAAGTTCACCGTATTGAATACCGGTTAATGTGTCGAAAAACTTTTGAGCCCAAGGACCAGTTACATTATTATTAATAACATAATCTTTTTCATTGTAGCAAATTTTTCCAACAGGGCTGACCACAGCAGCAGTACCGGCCCCGAATACTTCAGTAACCTTTCCTGATTGGATACTTTCGATGACTTCTTCGATTGTCAAGCGGCGTTCAACCGGTTCAATACCAAGCCCGGAAGCAAGTTCCAGTAGGGATTGACGTGTAATACCGGGTAGAATGGTACCACCCAGGGGAGGCGTTACCAATTTATTATCCATGACAAAGAAGATATTCATAGCGCCTACTTCTTCAACGTATCGATGTTCTTTTGCATCGAGCCAGAGAACCTGGTTATAGCCTTTATTCAAAGCAGTACATGTACCGGCAAGACTTCCGCCATAGTTACCGCCTGCTTTAGCGGCACCGGTTCCACCTTCGCCGGCACGGGAGAAATCTGTACAAACGTAGAGACTGACAGGATTAAAGCCGGTGCTATAGTATGGGCCTACGGGTGAAAGAATAATAAAAAACATATATTGATTGGCAGGTCTTACGCCGAGAGCGGGTTCAATTGCAATCCCAGTGGGGCGGAGATAAAGAGCAGCTCCTTTCTGTTGAGGAATCCAACGTTCTTCGAGTTTCAATAATTTTTCTTCGATAGCGATAAAATCTTCAACGGGAAATTCGGGCATAGACATCCGTTTCATAGACCGGTTAAAACGTTTGGCGTTTTCTTCGGGTCTGAACAGCAGGATATCTCCTTTAGCGGATTTATATGCTTTTTGTCCTTCGAAAATCTCCTGTCCATAATGGAAAACAGAAGCGGCGGGGTCTAATTGAAGCGCTTGATAGGGTTTAATTTCTGCAGAATGCCAGCCTTTTCCGGCATCATGAATTACGGTGAACATGTAATCGGTAAAATTTTGACCAAATTTTAATTTTAACGGATCATCATACAATGGTTTCAATTGATCCTGGGGCAGCAATGTTACTTTGACATCCATAAATACGTCCTCCTGTTATAATTTTCAATAATGGTATCCGATGCACGGAAAACGGCACCGTATAACCTTATGATAATTTTTTTTTGAGTTGATGTCAAATTTTTTGGCCCTTTTTTTCACTCCTTCTTTTAAGAGTCTTTTATACTCATGCTTTTTATTTATAGAATTCCACTCCATTTCATTTATTCTCTGGAATAGTCGAAGGATTTTAATTTACTTTTTAATATTGGATAAAACGGATTGGTTTTTGAATAAATAATTGGAGGGGAGAACGTGTTTCCTTTTTTCCTAAGTGAAAGAAAGAAAACACGTTCTCTGTACTACATTTAATTGAGAATTCAATTTTTTTATTGTTTCCCAGTATTTTCAGGATTTTTATTCTCCTGATAAACCGGATAACAGGTTAAATCGAATTTTCAGTCGCTTTTACTTTTAACCGGGAGAGATATTCGGTTATTTTAATATCTTTGGGGCAAGCTTCCATACAATTAAAAATCGTGTGGCAGCGCCATATTCCATTTCTATCGTTAATTATATCAAGTCTCTCATCCGTACCGTCATCCCTTGAATCGAAGATAAAGCGGTAAGCTTTCAGGAGAGCGGCGGGTCCGAGGTAATCCTCATTGGCCCATAAACTGGGGCAGGAAGATGTACAGGAACCACAAAGAATACACATAGCTGCTTCCTGGATTTTATCAAAGTCCTGGGGGGATTGAAGGAATTCTTTATCGGGTGTGGGCTTTTTCAGGATAAGGTAAGGTAAAATGCGTTCCAGTTTGGCAAAGAATTCATCGAGGTCCACCACAAGGTCCTTAATAATTTTAAAACCAGGGAGTGGTTCAATTTTTAACTTATGGGAGTTGAATTGATGGAGACCGGTTTCACAAGCCAGAACATTTCTACCATTCACTTTCATGGCGCAAGAGCCGCATATTGCGCTACGGCATGAACGGCGGTATGCAAGCGTTCCGTCGATGTTCCAATGGATTTCATTCAAAACATCGAGAATGGTTACATCATCTTCGGTTTCCAGCTCATATGTTTTCCAATAGGGTTTTTTATCCGTATCGGGATTATATCTTAAAACCTTGACATTTAATTTGACTTTTGCCATCGTTCGTCTCCTGTATTAATATTTCCGTTCCTGTGGAGCGTATCGATCCCGGAAAATAATAACTTCTTTGGAGTGATCCAGGACAACGCCTTTTTCGGTTTGCCATGCCAATGTATGCCTGAGCCAATTTTCATCATCCCGTTTGGGATAATCATTTCTATAATGGGCTCCGCGAGATTCTTTTCTGGCAATGGCACCTTCCACAATAGTTTCGGAGAAGCTCAACAGGTTCGAAACCTCAAAGGCCTCGATCAAATCCATGTTATATGAATTACCTTTATCATCGATCGTCACATTTTTGAATCGTTCCTGAAGTTCTTTAACTAAGACCCGGAGTTTCAGCATGTCTTCTTCAGTCCTGAAAACACCGGCCAATTTTGTCATACCATTCTGGAGCAATGCTCGAATAACAGAATGCCTTTCTTTTCCGGTTCCATTCATAAAAGTTGAAACTTTTTTCAATGCAGCATCTTGAGGATTGGCGGGTAAATTTTCAAACTTATTATCACGAACAAATTGTGACATAGAAATACCTGCAATTCTTCCGAAAGTAGCTGCATCCTGTAAAGAATTGGTTCCAAGACGGTTTGCACCATGTACGGATAAGCAGGAAGCTTCACCGGCAGTGTACAGACCCTTTATTATAGAACCTTTTGCATCCTTGATTACTTCAGTCCTGACATTGGCAGGAATACCACCCATGGAATAATGGGCCGTAGGTTGAATAGGAATGGGTTCCTTAATCGCATCGACTTTCAAATAATTCAATGCCAGATCATAAACCTGGGGTAAGCGTTCCATAATTCGTTCTTTACCGATATGGCGTAAATCAAGATAAACATAATCCTTACCGCCAATACCGCGACCTTCGTTAATTTCGGTTTGTTCGGCACGCGAAACGACATCGCGGGGTCCGAGTTCCATTTTGGTGGCGGCATAATTTTTCATAAAGCGTTCGCCTTTATCGTTGAGAATATAGGCACCCTCACCTCGGGCAGCTTCAGACAGTAAAATACCATGCTTATACAAACCGGTAGGATGGAATTGAACAAATTCCATATCTTCGAGTGGAAGTCCACATTCGAGGATTAAAGCCAATGCATCGCCGGTATTTGCATGTGCATTGGAGGTAATTTTATATGCACGTCCATAACCTCCGGTTGCTAATAATACGGATTTGGAATGGAACGTATGCATGCCTCCATTTCTAATATCCCAGGCAACAACACCTTTGCAGGAATCATTTTCTATAAGAAGAGAAAAAACCTGGAATTCATTAAAAAAGTGAACATGTTGTTTTACACATTGTTCATAAAGGGTGTGTAAAAGAACATGCCCTGTGATGTCAGCAGAAAAACAAGCTCTTGGAGAACTGTGTCCGCCGAAATCTCTCTGATTAATCCGGCCATCTTCTGTTCTTGAAAAAGGAACACCCATATTTTCAAATTCATAAACAGTTTTGACCGCTTCGGAGATAAAAAACTCGATTACATCCTGGTCACCGAGATAATCTCCGCCTTTGATAGTATCAAACATATGGAGATCCAGTGAATCTTCTTTAACATTTGCCAGAGCAGCAGCGATTCCACCTTGAGCTGCACCGGAATGTGAACGTGTCGGGTAAACTTTTGAAATTACAGCCACCTGGAAGCCATTACGGGCGATTTCAAGTGCGGCACGTAACCCAGCCAGACCTGCTCCAACAACTACCGCATCGATTTTATGATATAGCTTTGCTTCATCTAACTTCATTTTATACTCCTATATCTTTAAGCTCGATATTTTGATAATCGTTAACGTTCCGACAAATAGCAGGGCTGCTCCGACCATCAATATGACGCTAAAAAATGCCAACCGCCAGGCTTTACAGTGAATATAATCTTCTGCAACCATCCAGACACCATTTAACCCGTGATATAATGCAGTAATCAAAAACGTAAACTGCAACAAGTTAAACCATGGAGATTGCATCTTTGCTACGACAGTACGCCAGGGATAAACACCTTGACTAATAAAATGGTAATATACAAAATGATATACCAGAATTATAAATAAAATAACTGCCGTAACTCTCTGGAAAAACCATAGCACAGCACCGGTTTTGGAAGTTTCTTTGAAAGTCTTACTCATCATTTCCTCCTTACATTTAAATAATAATTACCAACTGATGTGGGACAACAACAGATAGCTTCCAATTGCCCATAAAACAAACGCTATGGAGATCATTGCAAAGAATAGTTTCTTATGGAACAACGAACCTTTAAAGAAATCAACAAATACGATTCGTACACCATTAAATGCATGAAACATAATGATACCCCATAAACCGACTTCCAGAATTTTAAAAACCGGAGAGTTTAAAAAAGTCGTAACCCTGGTAAATGATTCTTCTCCCATGGTTAAAGAATTGATAACCCAGATATGGAGCGAGAGATAAAATATCAACCCCAATCCCGATAACCGATGAAGAATCCATGCCCAGGATCCCACAAACTTATAATAGCCAGGATCAAAAATAAAAGTTCTCTTATACAAACTGGACCTCCTAATTTTAGTGATTTGCTATTTAGCATAGCGGTTTTTATTTTAATATTAAACAAAAAATACTGCAATATAAAATTTGACTTTTTTTCAAAAAAAAATTATTGTATTAATATGGAAAATAAAAACGATTCAATGCCTCAGCACAATATTTATAACGAATATATTGCATTTCAGAATCCTTCATTATTCGCAACTCAAACTTTAATTGAAAAGAATTTATGGCTTACCCGAATACGCTGGATATACCTTGGTTTTATTTTTTTATTTTTTATTTTTCAAAATGCATTTCAAATATCTCTGGCTATACAATTTCATATTCTAACACTTATTATAGCCATATCAATAGGAGTTAATACAGTATTTATACTTGCTCTAAAACGGGGAATACGTTTTCCTTCCGAGCAACATGACTTTAAATTATTTATGTCTTTGGCAACAATTCAATTGGATTTCGATTTAATTACTCTTTCTTTTTTAATTTACTATTCAGGGGGATTACATAGCCCTATAATCGCATTATATATATTCTACATAATGCTATCTACATTCCTCGTCCAATACAAAAAAGCCCTACGGAATACCTTAACTGCTATTATATTATTAATGGTTATATTTTTATCAAATGACCAGCTAATATTGACGCATGAGTCATTCCTCCCACTTATTACATATTCAATAATCCTGCTTTTTACTTTTTTTATATCCTCATATCTATCAAAAAACATGAAAAAAAGCGAAGAACAACTTCATGCTCTCTTGAAAAAAACGGGCGAGATGTCGGTCACCGATGGATTAACAAATTTGTACAACCAAACTCATTTTTTTCTATTACTGAGATTACAATTGGAAAAGGCAAAACGTTACGGTTCCCCTTTTTCTCTAATCTTGTTCGACCTGGATCATTTTAAAAACTATAATGACCGGAATGGACATTTAAAAGGTTCAGCAGCATTAAAGAGAATAGGAGAGCTAATGCGAGGAATTTTTCGCTCCTCGGATATTCTCGCTAAATACGGCGGCGATGAATTTATCATTATTCTCCCTCATTCGGACAAAGTGGGGGCATTTCTTGCGGCTGACCGTCTCCGTGAATTGGTAGAAGAAGAGAAATTCGACGGCAGGCAATTTCAGCCTCAGGGTAAAATGACCGTTTCTGTTGGAATTTCAAGTTTCCCGGAACATGGAGAAACAATCGAAGAACTTATTAATAACGCAGATAAAGCGCTCTATTTCGCAAAGAATACAGGCCGGAATAAAACAATTATTTTTAATATCGATTTAGAAAATCCCATAGAGTAAACACTCAAATGATTATTTCTTTTTCTCGTCCCGTTGGGTTAGATAATTATGAGCCACCTGACGTACAACAGAATTAATATTTTTATTCTTTGATAATAACTTAAGGTCCTGAATATGTAACTTAGTTAAAAAACTTAGCGCTTCTTTTATAGGGGTTTTGGGATTTTGTGCTAATTCAATTATTACCGCATAATTCTTTACCCACTCCCTATTTTTGGATACTTTTGCAACTATTTCAGAGGGCAAACTTCTATTTCGAGCAATTAGTAAAACTTCATCTGTCGTTAATTTTGGACTTTCCACAACTGAAAGAGAAACCATTTTATTCGAATCTTTCAAAAGAATCATTCGATGAGTTTTAGAACCTGTAAGAGCAAGTTTGATTCTTTCAGAAATACTCATGTTGTTGATTTCCTGAAGAGTAGTAAGGGTTTTTTGTTCAATAGCCGACATATCATCCAGGTTTTCTTGAGATAAATTTTCAGTATCGGAAGTTTCCTCAGAACTAGGTTTTGAAAGAAGTTCCTTAACATCATCCATAACTTCGCTGGCCTGGATTTCCTGGACTTCCTGCTTATTAATATAAAATTCCCGTATTTCCGTTATTTTTCCACGGATAAAATTGGAGATATCCTTATTTTTCTCCATAGCTTCCATCACTTGAGGATAAGCAATTAATTTTATCTGGTTATCTAAAAGAGCTTCCAATATTGTTGAATCCCCACTTTCAGCAATTTTTAAAAGAAATTCAACCGGGAAAACCTGGTTTTTAATGATACGAGAAATAATTTTAGAGTTTTTGGAATTTAAAGCTTCGAGCAAAATGTAATAAGCCACTCTGAAATTGGCATTTGATTTCTCAACATAACTTACTTTAGTTGACTCAGAGATTTGCTTAAGCATTTCCAATGCTTTGGATTTAACAGATTCTATTTTTAAAACAAAGATAAGGCTTTCCAGATATTCTTCTTCTGTAAAAGGTAGTTGTTTTGCTATTAGCAGATCGAGCAAGTCTTCCTTTATACCACCTTCCGCTATTTTTTTTACAATCGGATTTTTGGATACTATCTCATTCATCTTTGGAATATCGCTTCCAGGGTAGATGGGCTAGCATTGAACGATTCGGCTTTTGTTAAATTATCGAGATAAGAAACCCGCCGTTCATTCAGAAAAAGCTTTACTGCCTGCGGATTTCCAATATAAAATTTTAATTCATACCCTTTCAATGCGACGGTTTCTCCTTTTTTAAATAACTGGGCAACTAATTTTACATTACCTCTTTTGACCTGTATCCAGCAAAAATCAGACACTTCAATATTTACGTGTATTGGAAAATAATCGAGATCGAACAAATCGGTTTTAAAATTTTCCATAAAGACCGTCGGTATTACCGGAAGAGTTACCGGCGTTTTTTTCATTTCCAGTTTGGCATGAAAATTATCTTTTCCAACGTAAAAAATAATAATGGTCAAAATTACAAGGATTCCCAGCAAAGAAATGCTATACATAAAATTTTTATTCGAAAACCGAGAGTACTTTAATTTTGAATAATAAGCATTATTTCTACATTGATTTCCCGGGACTACTGTTTCAATTGCATTACAATGGTTTTCAATAAAACTCTTTTCTTCGCAACCCACTGCATTTAAGTAGCTTTTAATATAATTTTTAAGATAAAAATCACCGGGAATCTGACTATAATCGTCTTTTTCAAGGGCTTTTAGCGATTTGATCCCAATATTGGTTTTTTGGGCAATCGCCTCCAATGTTACATTGCGTTTTTTGCGTTCATCGATTAATGCTTCACCTAATGTTGCCATGATAATTATATTTTAACCATTTCCAATAAGAAGTCAATAGGCCTTATCCAATTATCCATTTTTTGCTATGTATTTTCACTGCTTTTTTATCCAGCTTTTTAAAGAAATGATATTTGAATTATTTTAAATTTGAATTATCCTTTTTTAAAACAACGTGAGTAATTTTTAGTTTGCACTTCTTCTTATAAAACATAAAAAATATCAATCTACTATAAAAAAGACAGTTCTATGTTAAAATTCAAATTATGAATCGAATTTTAATTTAAAGAAAATATAATAGATAAATTACTCAAATGTTGACAAAATTAACATTTATGGTTATTCTATAATGGTATATCAATAAATTTGTACTTATGAGAAATTGGAGGCTTAAGTGACTAAGGAAATAAAAGCGAATTCTCCTGTGAATTCTATTAAAATATCGTCTTTAGTTAATTCGGTTTACTATTTTTTAAATTGGGTTTATATAGTTGAAAATCAAAGTGAATATCGATTAATAGTAGCTCATAAGAAGGAAATTCTTTACAATAATTCTTATAAAACGTTAAAAGGCGCACGAATTGCTTTTTCCAGACTTTTTAAAAACCGCCGCTGGAAGGGCGAATTCAAAACGGAGTGGAGTTTTTTTTATGAACCGGAGTCTAAATGGCTAATTCGTCACAGTAGCTTAATTGACTTCTAGTCTTTTTCTAATTCGCCAGGTTTTAATTTAGATTTCGGTTCATATGCATACATATTCTCGATTTGTTCTTTATTCTTGAATTTGTATTCCATAAAAAATCCCAATACTGCGTGTCTAACCATTGGAATACGCTCCATGTGAACTAAAAGATCCCTGATTTCTTCTCCATCATCACCCAAATACCCATTTGCCATAACCCCTTGTTCATGATACATGGACCCTTTATTACAGATTAACCAATCGAGGGAGACATTGAATTTGTTCCTGAGAGTGTTTAATATAGTAGATCCTGGGAAAATCTCGCCTTTTTCGATTCGTGAGTAATTCGCCCTACCGATATCAAAGAATTCTACCATTTGATCTTGAGTGTAGCCCAATGTTTTTCTAACCTTCCTCATCCGAATTCCGATTTCTTTTCGAAGTGTTTCTTTCATTTTGTGGGAATCTCCTTATATTGCGATAAAATTTTGGAATTGATTTTATTGTGCGAGAAAATATCTTTGATGCTAAAAATGTTAACCTTAACCACTCTCTCCATGGAAATAAAATTGGTTTTTCCATGGTCACTTTTTTTCATCTTTTGTTGTAAATAATATAACCCAACTTTGACTAAAAATCAATAGATTTGGACATCACAAAAGTACAATCTTTTCTTAAAATATACCGGTATTTATTTGCGAATTATTTGATGATAAGAATTGAAGAAACTAGTTTAATCACACTCATTCCATTTTAGTTTCCTCATGTCTCCTTATCGGTTGATTTTCTTTCAGAGATTTTTGAATGATTTCATCATACTTCAATTTGTATTCCAGGAAAAATCCCAGCACAGCATGTTTAACCATTGGAACATTTTTCATATAAGAAAGAAGTTCAAGAATTTCCTCCCTATATTCGATGTTCCCTTTCCCAGTATTCTCTCCAGCAGAAAAACTTTCAGTTTCCCGAATAAACATCTTCCCGATATCGGCAATTAGCCAATCCAGGGAGACATCAAACTTAGTTCTCAAAGTATGAAGCACGGTTGGATTCGGCCATACTTCTCCATTTTCAATACGTGAATAATTTGCTCGTCCGATATCGAAATAAGAAACAAGCTCTGTCTGCGTATACCCAAGAGCTTTTCGTACTTTCCAGATCTTTCTTCCGATTTCTTTCGTTAAGTCGACTTTCTTTTTCTTGTCGTTATGATTTACCATTTTCTTGCTCTTTATTCGTGTTTTTTTTTATTTAAAGCAGTTACAATATAACTCAAATTGAAAATAAATTCAAGCAAGAAAAAAAAATATTGATCACACCTCAAAAGTCATTTCATTAAACCAAAAACAAACACCATATATTATTTCTTGCAATTAAATTTTCCAATGAAAACGGTAAAATTATTTGTTTCCCGGATAACTGATTCTTAATAAATCTCCAATATTCTTAAATGGTGTGGGCGGATTAAGATGGTGAGCAAGAAAATCATAGATTTCCAGTCGTATTTTTTTAGCCATCATTGTATCCAATCGATCAAAACTATGTCCACCTGGAGCATCTTGAAAAATTTTATAATCAAATTTCTTTCCTTCTGCTTTAAGCGATTTAATTAAATGTTCGACTTCCAATACATTTACATCTTCATCATTTGTATTAGTGTGAATAAGAAGAGGGGTTTGTAATTTTTCCGCATTCCAGGCAGGAGACCGTCTACGATATTCTGCTACATTTTCACTTGCATCTTTTCCAATATGATAAGGTGCAGAATATAAATCACGATATGATTGAGAAGAATAACCCATCCGAGCTACCAGGTCACTTACAGGGACTCCGGCAAACGCTACTTTATAATCTTTGGGATAGTTGAAAATATTCATTAATGTAATCAAACCGCCATGGCTCCAACCAAGTATTCCTACCCGGTCTTTATCAAGAAAACTATAATTTTCCAACATATAATCCCGTGCAGCATGCACGTCTTCAATTTCTAAACCACCGTAATCAATCGCTTCAAATGTTTCCGACCCATAACCGGTACTTCCACGAAACTCGGGAGCAATAACAGCATACCCTTGCCCGATTAATTCTCTAACAATATGAGTATAGTATGTACTAAAATTGCTATGCACTCCCCCATGAGGAAATACAACAAAGGGATATGTTTTCTGCCCGGTAATTTTCTTCGGGATAAAAACATAAGAATAAAAACGAACCGGATTTTTAGCTCCCATAGCTGTTGGATTTTCAACTTTTGCCAGTGGTGGGCCATAATGACGAACTTTATCGATATAAGCAATATCCCCTACTTTGTTATACCATAAAATATCGTCCGAAACTTTTTCCAGCATATCGAGCCGGTGATTCAAACTTTCATATTTTCGTTCAAGACTTTTTAGTACTTCATCGTTTGACTCACCATAAAAAGTGAGAGTTCCTAATAATCCAAAAATAATAATTAAAATAATTCCACGAATTAAGAATGCATTGTTTTTCATGTTAATTACTCCAGAAATTAAAAATAAATTTTATTGCCGTGTTTTTTTATAATCAAAAGCCGCTTTTATAAATGAAACGAAAAGAGGGTGCGGCTGTAAAGGTCGTGATTTAAATTCGGGATGGAATTGACATCCAATAAACCAGGGATGCTCCGGTAATTCTATCATTTCGACAAGATCTCTTTCTGGGTTTTTTCCACTTATAACCATACCATTTTCTTCCAGTATACTTTCAAATCGAGGAACGAATTCATACCTGTGGCGATGTCTTTCATAAATTTTATCCTGATCGTAGATTTTATGGCAATGAGTATCTTTTTTTAGAATACAGGAAAATTCACCCAGTCGCATATTATGTCCCATTTCTTCAGTATTAATAAGTTCCCGTAGCTTTA
>JAKAGC010000451.1 GCA_021817755.1 Acidobacteriota bacterium
TTTCCCATCTATCCCCAAAGTAATTCAAATCAAAATATTTTGCATATAAAATATCTTTTTCGGCTACACGGCTACCAGAAGTGATAATCAAATTAATTTGATCGATTAACAAAGAAGGATCATTTTCCGAAATGATATGTTGGTTGGTACTCTTAAGGAGTTCCTTCATACCTCCTTTTCCATTGCCAATTACGGGTGTGCCGCATAATAAACTCTCATGAGCGATGCGGCTCCATCCTTCCGAGAAGCGGGGCATGGTTACTGTAACACTTGCTGCAAACAAAAGTGAGCAATACCCTTCAAAATCAAGATCAAGATGAATGGGCCCATCGAATTCCTTTCTTGGTCCTGTAGTAATTAGCTGGTAATCATGAGAAAGCGGTTTAAGTTTTTCCCAGGTTTCATATGTTTTCGGCTTTGAATTTTTTCCAAGATAGATAATTTTTTTATCGGATAAACCGTATTTTTGAAGGAAATCCTTTCCCGAGAGATACTGTTTGTATTTATCTACTTCATATGCGCAATAAATTATTTCGATGTCTTTTATTCCTAACAAATCCAGGAACGTCTTCCAGTACTGCGAAATAACGATTACTTTTGAATCCTTTGCTTTTTTTAAGAACCGGTCAAAAAAGAATAAGTGTTTTCGTTTTTTAGTAGTTTCTTCGAGGTCGAAGTGAAACATGTTAATAATACGTTTTCCCCGGATTCGATCCGAACTCCATGATGCTGTTCCATAATCCATTATATCGATATCGCTGTGAGAACTGGATCCGGTTAAATAGGTATAAAGTGCATCGATGTATGTAAAACCACGCCCATGATACCCAGTATACGCTTTTTTTTCTGTGATATCGAAACCCCGGTCCTTTAAAGAATCAAATGCCATCCGGTTATAGATATTCCCCCCAGTTAGAAAATTCTTACTGAACCAGAAGTTTATCATATTAATTTATCCAACGTTTTAATTTTAATTTCAAGGAAACCAGAACGGCTTTTTCTTCTTCACTCAATTGTAGGATAAAAAGCCCTCCAAGGAAAAGAGCTGCAAAAAAAATCATCAAAGCGATTGTAACCGGTATATTCGATGGGAAAAAACGTTTTAGCAAGAATATAGGAGCCATACTCAATAATGCAGCCACAACCGGTTTGAGAAAATCAATTCTAAAAGGGTGAATATGAAGAAACCGATAAACAAAATAAAGCTCCATAAGACTTGTAAACCAAACTGTAACAAAATTGGCAATACCGGCACCGATCAGTCCGTATTTGGGTACGAGCAAGATATTGGTAACAGATAAAAGAATTAACGAAACAATAAGAATTATCATATTGACAACAGGTTTTCCTACCATCACAAGAATTATTCCGGCATTTCCTACGAGTATTTTAACCAGTTGCCCGAGACAAATCAAGCTAACTACAACCATCCCTTTTTCAAATTCAGTGCCGAACATAGATAGTAATTCTTTTGAAAAAACCACAATGAATCCCATTAGAAACATACCGCCGATGAACATCAGCTTGGTGAGATTTTTGTAACTTGATTCGATTTTATCGATTTCACCTTTTCCGTAATACCCGGAAACCATAGGAGCAAAAATCATATGGGATGCCTGGCTAGGAATAGCGAGGAATGAACCGAGACGAAGCGCGATAAAGAAAATACTGGTATTGGTTGCTGTACTTAGTATCCCAAGTAAAAGTACGTCCAGCCTTAGTTTTATTTCATTGAAAATAGAAACGAACGTTAACGGAAAAGAAAATTTAAAAAAACGTATGGCTTCCTCTTTCTGAAAGAGGGATTCTCTACGGGGAAATTGGATAATATTCCGGTGCAAAATTATTAAAATCACGAGAGAAAGCAAGGTGGATAAGATGAATGCAAGAATGGCACCTTCGAGTTTGTAACCAAGGAAATAAAAAAATAATATGAATCCGAGATTGGATATAGGTATGAAAAAGTACTCGACGATGACCCGGATAGTGATTTTCTTAAACCCCCTGGCTACTTCCAACAGGATTTGAGAGATGGTTAGAATAGGAACCGAGAAAACCAATATTTTTAATGGAAGCGCAAGCTCGGGTTTTTTAAAAAAAGCGATCGCAATATGGTTTCCTCCAAAGAATAAAAGTAATGCAGTTAAAATGCTGACTATAGCCGGAACAATCAAGGCAATTCGAATGGATTGTTGAATATTGGATTCGTCTTCCTTAGCTGAATAATATGCAATTTGCCTTACTACTCCGAAACCCATCCCCAGGTTGCTGACCATCCCTGCAATCATGACGATAGTGCGCGCAAGAATGAAGATTCCAAACATCTCCACACCGAGTAACCGGGTTAATACGATATTGGTTACATAACGTAAAAAAGTATCGGAAAGTCTTCCCAAGCCTGTTGAACTACTTCCTTTTAGTATGACGTTGAAATCGCGAGTCGTCTCTTTTTTATTCATATCTTCTTTTTTTCAGCGATTAATAAATAACCGAGTGGAAAACGGCGGGTAAGTTTGCGATAGAATTTTCTACCAGAAATGAGTCTTCTTATTGCTTTACTGAATATTAGGTGAATAAATGATAATATATTTGAAAAGCTGAGATGTTTGGCAATTATATCGAGCAGAACTTCAACGGATCCGCCATACGGTTCAAGAGAAACCACATTTAAGCCATTGGTTTGACAGAAATGAGTGAGTTGAAATTCCGTATACCGGGCATAGTCATGTGGGGGTTCATGAATCCAATACATAAATGGAATGGCCAGGATAATCTTTCCACCCTCTTTCAAAAGCCGCGCCATTTCATTCCAGAAGCATTCCGGGTTTACCAGATGTTCAAGTACATCCGTTGCCAATATCGTATCAAAGCTATTGCTCTCTAATGGTATTTTATTGTTTAGGTTTATCTCGTAATCCAGATAGTTTGTTTTGTGGGAGGAATTGACCCAATCGATACAAATATTATCGGAAATATAGTCGCGGTAAAATTGATAAAGCGGAACACTTCCGCATCCGACATCCAGAAGAAGACCCCGTGCGTGAGACCGAATCGCCTCAGCATAGACTTTACCCTGGATATCCGCAATGAATCTGGAACCTATTGTTACAACTTTTCTGTCACGCGATGCTTTTAGTCCCTTTTTGGTAAGGATGAATTTTCCCGGTTTCCAGGATTCTTTATTTTTCAATATTGTCCCCCTCATTTAAGAAAGTAAAAGAGGTTTCGCCTACTCCATCACAGGGAGCGCAATATCCATAATCATTACATATAACGATGCGTCTTGCTGTTGTAAAGGATTCATTGGCCAGATTTTCAAATGGGTCGACTTGTCTTGCCATTCGCGAAACACACTGGTATCTGTTTCCATCCGGAGCAATCAGGATTATTTTACGACTACATCGAACTTTTTTCCTGCTTGCTTTTGATGCGCAATCATAGATTTCTCTCTGATCTTCATCGATGGTGATATCGGGGATTTCATCTCCCAGATTCTCCTTGCATATGTGTTCCAGTTTTTCTTTCCCCATCACATCGATCGCGTGAATTGAAAACTTTACATTCAACTGTTTTAGGATTTTAATATTTTCCAGGAATGCTTTATTGTTACTATATAATGGATGATACGAACCATAAATGGAAAGGCCTTTTCGCTTTAACCATGAGGTATCTCCTTTTATAGGGACTGTCAAGTTGCTGTAAATGGTTATTTCGAGTTTCCGATTCACTCTCTGTACAATATTCCGTAATTCTTTATATAGAAAAGGTTCTCCCCCTGTAATTACAATATCGCGTTCAAGAGAGTTAAAGATTCGAATCCATTCGGATGCCCCCAATAATGAGTAATTTGTCAGGTTTTTCCCTCCATCTACATGGTTATTGACACAAAATTCACAATTAAGATTGCATCGCAAAGTGAGGTAAGCCCGTACTTTTTCATCGAATACCTGTCTGCCTGAGAACCTTTTTTTTAAATAACGTAGCAGATGATTTAATTTTCTCTTCATTCCCGAATTATTCCTTAATGGAATTTTCTTTCTTTTTATTTGCTCCCCATACCTCCAATATAAATGCTATGGAAGAAAAAATAAAAAATCCAAGGAAAAATACTCCCAATACGATGCGTTTGCGTTTTGGTTTGAAATGTCTTTCAGGCAACGTCGGATTGGAGATAAATTTATATACCACACTTCGCATCTGCTGGTAGAGGAAATATTGACCCGTTAATGTGTAATCGGCCAATTTGCTTTCATTGTCCGATTTCCCTGAGAAGAACTTGTTTTTGTCAGCAATAAGAGAATCCAAAAGTTTCTCATCGATAAGATAATCCGTTTCTTTTAATACATAGTGATCAATACCCTCTAGGTATTGAAGAATGAGCTGGTCTATTTTTTTATTTCGAATAACCCGGTTCATCTGGATTTCATTCTCTTTAATACTCATTTTCACCGATACTAATTGCTGTTGAGGAGAAAGGTATTTTTCCGAATTAGCATCTGCCGTAACCACTTCCCGGATCGGTTGATTCCCAGATCGGAA
>JAKAGC010000452.1 GCA_021817755.1 Acidobacteriota bacterium
TCCATTTTTAGAATTAAACTGAGCCTTGATTTGAAAATATCGGCAATCCGAAATATTTGCAGATGAATTTTCACTATCTGTATAGGGAGCTGACCATGCCGACCAGGTATTGTCCGGGATGCGGGAATTTCCGTTTCGAATATATAAAGAGAATTCTGTTTGTGGCGTGTTTTCAGCTTCCCAATAAATTCGACCTACCTTGGATTGACCCTGGAGATCGAAGATATCTGAATAATAAGTACCTTTGCTGCTCATAGTGCTTTCGATAGAAGCGATGGAAGGTGAATTATCAGTAATAAAATAAAGGTTTTTTCCTTTTCCGGCAATTTTGTATATTTGAGCAGAATCTCCTTCATAAAAAATGGAATAAGTCCCATCTTTTTTAACCCGGTAAAGTCTGCCGGAGCTACCTGTTCCCATTAAGATACTATCGGATTTTTCATCATATAAGATAGAATAAATGTATTCTGAATCCGTTTTCCACAAGACTTCCGCCACTCCATCCGTATGGAGGCAATACAAAACGCTACGTTCAGTTGCTTTTTCAGGTTTTTCATCTTTTTTCGGTTTTACTGCACCCGGTTCGGATGTACTCGGCGTGACTTCCGGTTTCGTAATCCCTCGGGTTGCCGAAAAATAAATATTTCCATTTTTATCTTCACAGATTCCACGGATTTCTTCAAAAGGAGCATCAAACAAAACTTTTGTTTTCCGGTTATCGATACGATAAAGAATTCCACGGTCACCGCTTCCAGCGAGAATAGAACCTCCTGCTGTCACATAAAGGGAAATGATATGAGTATCTTCTCCCGTAAATATTTTTATACCCTGTCCATCCGGAGTAATCCGGTATATGGAACCACTATTTCCTGTGGCGCAAATGATATTGCCTTCCTTGTCTTCTTTCAAATCCCAGATAAATTTATCTTCCGGATTAAAAAATTCTTTTTGAGTTCTATCTTTAGAAGTGGGGGAAGTGATTTTATAAATTTTACCTTCAGGTGAAGTTCCCACGAAAAGATCCCCATTAGCTCTTGCTAACAGGGCATAGACATCAAGTGTGTCAGCCGTAAAAATTTCCTCTGCGGCGTTCTTGTTTTCTCCTCCCGCAGTAGTTACCGGTGAAGTAGGTCTGACATAGTAAACCGATGCTTTATGACCTGTACCAACATAGAGGTCTCCCGTGGGGGCGATTTCCAACGACAGATAATATTCACTCGCAGGACCAGCCACTGGTGTAATCACCGGTCCGATAAATACACGACCTTTACTATCTAAACTCGTTCCTTTTAGTTCTCCTTCCTGGAAATCCTCAAATCTACGAATATCTATTTTTTTTACTTCCACCGGGAAAATACTTCTTATATTTATTAATACCAACAATCCTATAAAAATGATAAGTAATGCTTTTCGTTTATTAGTCATCTGTCCTCTCTTTAATTTTCAATTTAAACAGCTTACTTCCTCTGATTACACTGGATAATTCCGAAGTGAATTCATAGAGTGTCGAGTACCTCACATTCGTTTGCGGTTCCGCTCCCGATTCATAAATGGGAGTTTTGTCATATATGAATAAATCTCTCATACTTGATGGTAGCTTGGGATATTCATAACCTTTGACAAATAAACCGCTCTCTGCTGTCATTACTTTTACATATAAATTCCTGTTTTTTCTAAGGTTATTAATGGCTCGAATAATGAAATTTAATGCGCTTGGAAAGTAATTGGAACGTACATTTTTCGTATCGAAATTTCCCATTTCCTGACCATCCGCTACCATGACATAGAATTCCATCCCCGGTCTCAAGTTGGGGGCCTGGATTGTAATGTCTTCAGTGAACTTTTTACCTCGTTCATTTTTTAGATAAACCGTGATATTAATCAGTTCGCCCGGGAGGTAAGCACTTTTATCGATCAGAACCGTTTCGATATCTGCATTTTTTACTTCTTCGGTTCCAGTAATTTCAAAATTCATCTCCTGTATTTTAATATTTTTTTCTTTATTATTCATCAGGAAATAATTTACAGCCAGGAGAAAATTACTGAATTCACCGAAAGGATCCTGTCCGCTGAACAAGTCATTTATTACGATATTTTTCTCACCTTCGATAAATATTTTCCCTTCCACGTTCATGGATAGGAGGCCTGCTGCCTGGAATTCGGAAGTAAGAATATTATTCATGGCATAAGCAGCAAGAACGGGAGTCAGTAAAGGATGATTGACTATTTCAACTTTAAATGTCCTGTTCCTTCCTTTTAATGTTACCTTCATCGGGATCATATAAGGGATTTTTCCCAATTCCCCTTGCACAGCAGCAAGACGGTCCTGAACTATATGACCCACCAGCTCTCTTGTAGCCGCCAGTTTAAAAGAACTTTGGTAAGATGGAATAACCGTAATCACTTCAGCCCTATGCATTGGAAAATCCACTGTTCCCATATTGAAAAAGGGGTGTCCGAATGCATATACTTTCTGACCGTCAACATGTGTAACTGTTCCTACAGCAGAATATTCCAGATCACCACTAATTAATGGAATTGCCACTGCATCTGCCGGATTCAATGTCAATTTTATTTTATCTTGAATCCCAGAGATTATAGGCCGTGTATCTGTGGTTATTTTCAATGTCTGACCCTGAGCTAAAACAGGACTCAGATATGAAGGAACCTGTGAATTAAATCCGCGTGATGCACCAATTAATCGAATTGGAGAAAATCCGCTAACTGCATTACCTTCTGTTTTTCGTACCAATTCTTCCTGTATTTTTTTTGAGATCAGGGTGATATTTTCTTTTGAAAAATCCAATTTGATGTCCGGTACATTTATGGTCGGAGCAGATGATGCTGGTGGAGTATTGTATTCGGAAGTTTTAATAATCTCTTCAATAGGGGTTATACCACCTATCGGTTTTTTTGCAAATGAAAATCCGAAAGAAATTGCTCCAATTAATTTTCCATTGATATATGCAGGGCTCCCACTCATTCCTTCAATAATACCTGCTTCGTTCAGAACCGGCGAATCAGCTTCGATGATTATCATACTTCGTCCTGGAGAAAAATTCTCGATAATTCCCAGAACATTAAAAGGAAATGTTTCAATCTGGCTCCCTTTAAAAATAGTTTTACCTTCTCCTTTCATTCCTGCTTTCACTTCAGATAGCGGCATCAATTCAACTGCTTGTAAAAAATGAAAAGAACCGGTTCCCAGTAGAATAATCAATATCATGAACAAACGCGACATATTTAGTGATATTGTATTACCGTTCAGGTGTCGCATGTTTATTTCATCTCCAGGTAATGCCTGATGCATTCCATAAACTCACTAACCTGGAAAGGTTTGTAAATAAGACCATCGGCGCCTATTCCTTTTATATAATTATTATCGCAATGTTGATCTCCCGTTAATATTAAGATAGGGATATGTCTACGAATCTCTTTAATTTTAGCGATCAAATCTTCTGCTTTTATTTTTCCAAGGTTTCGGTCCAGAAGGATTAAATTAAAATCCATTTTTGAAACCAATTCAATTGCTATATCAGGATTATCGGCTCCTTCGCATTGTATGCCATCCAATTCCAGGAAATCTTTTACCAGATCCCGGATAAAATCTTCATCATCGATTACGAGTACTTTTTTTTCTGTCATTTTACCTGCCATTCTTCCTTAGATCAAGCATCAGTTTCAGCTCCCCGTGAAAAGAATAAAACTGTACCGCTGTTTTCAGGTTGTACAGAATTCTCTATGATAAACAACAATACAGTAGCTTTTATGCTTAATCTTACCATTCTATGTATTTGATATGCTTCATCCAACTATATCCATCAGGTCGAAACGACCTGTTTTCCGCTTTCAGTATATATAATGATCTTTTTCTTCTTGTTCCATTCTTCGCTGTCTCGCTTTGCGGTAGACTCCCCCGATCATGTCGTCAAAAATGATATGCGCCACGATGTTGAGAATAAACCAGGCGATACCCGCTAGAATTACACCTCCGACTAACAGACCTAAATTTGCCCATAAAGTGTACATTTCAATTTAATACCATATCCGTTGATAAAATACAAGTGTTATTTAAAAAAATTTTCCCCACTCCACTGCTTCAAGATACATATTACTGATTTTCAGTATATCCAATTTCAGTTGTCCTGCCGAGAGTGCGACATTTGACCATTCGGCGTTTTCATAATCGATTACCAGATCCAGAACAGTTCTATAGGCATTTGGTTTTCCAAGTAGCGCCGATTTTATATCCTGGTCCAGTGGGAGGTCGGTTAATATCTCCGACATCGGACGATCAAGGAATGCATCCACCATGGAAAACATTCCCATCAAAAAGTATCTGGAAGTTTCTTTTTTCAGATTAAGAGCAAGAGATAGCGATTCACAAAACCGTGCCCGGATAAGTGTGTTAATTATTAATTCATGCGGTTTATCCGTTCCAACACCGCTCATAATTATCATCGATAACCACTTTTTTATTTCCACTTCGCCCAGGAATGTCAATGCATGGCGAATGGATTGAACGGTAGTTC
>JAKAGC010000453.1 GCA_021817755.1 Acidobacteriota bacterium
AAGATTATAGTATTTTAAAAAACTAAGTTAACAGTATCAATTGTAATGAATAGAAAAATATTTTTCAATAAAAAGTAGTATAAATCTAATATTATTATAAATACTACCGGCAAAATTTCTCATATCAGGCAGAGATAGCGGTATATTAATCACGATTTACAGAAATGAATCCTCTTAAAATTTGATGGAAGAAATCTCATTGGATATATTAAAAACCTTCTTCGATATTTTAATCCCCTTCCTTTTATTTTAAATTTAATATTCGTATCATGTTGGAAATAAAGGAAGCCTTATTATTAAAGGGATTCCTTTATTTCCATTTCGCTTATTCTATTTCTTAGGTTTTCATTTTAAGTTTGCATGGTTTCATACAACATAAAACCTTATAATCATTCTCATTGAATTGTAAAAGAGGTATTACTAAAATCCCAGATTAAAGCATTCTTTTCTTCAATTTTTATTTTGAACCCTGAACCCGGAGTTATTGTACCACTCACTAATTGTCCTACTTTCCATGTGAATGACGTTCGAGACGGGTCCACATCGTCAGCAATTATTCCTACAAGCGAATCGTTTTGCCATAATGTTAATTTCAGCAAATCTTTCCCATTCGATAGCGACCAGGTGATATTATAATCAGAACCGGATGTTAGATTTTCGCCACCATTTGGAGTTACCACTGCCAGTGTTGGAGCTGTTAACGAGAAATTCGCATTAGAGGTATCCCAAAAAGCGGTTCCATTCATCTCAATTTTTATTTTGTAGTCAGAAGCTGGTGTGAGCCCCAAAACAGGAGATTGCCACATAAAAAATCCCGAATCAGGATCGATTCCATCCCCAATTTCTAAGACTTGAACATCATTTTTCAACAATGTGATCTTCAATGTACCCGTCGGTTTGAATGTACTCCAGGAAATTTTATGAGTAGAACCCAATGTGAGATTCTCTCCTCCGTTTGGAGACATCACAGTAACATCGCAATCCAGGTAATCCGACATAGAAAACGCGATATCGGAAAAATCTGCATAAGCGGTACCCTGTGCTTGTATTTTAATTTTATAACCCACTCCTACAGGAGCAATGCCGCCTTCATACTGTCCTACTATCCACGAAAAGGATTTCCTGCTTGGATCTACTTTTTTAGTAATAATACCAAGTTCAACATCATCTTTCCACAAGGAAATTGTTAAAGGCTGCGTTATATAAGAATAATCCCAGGTAATTGAATAAACAGTAGCTTTTGTAAGAATTTCTCCTTCGTTTGGGGTAAGAATCGTTATTGATGGAGCAGGCGTAATCGTAAAAAAATCATCCGAAATATCAGAAACTGTTGTTCCATTTTCAAGAATCTTTACTTTATAAGTATTACCCGGGGAGACCGTTCCGCCAATATAATCTCCTACAGTCCATGAATAAGAACCCGCTGTAGCATCCAGGTTATCCGCTATAGTTCCAATCTTGGTCGCATTTTGCCATAATACGATTTTTAGAGTGCCAGATACATTTTCCGCATTCCATTTGATCTGCCCGGTTTCACCCAATGCTAAAAGTTCTCCTCCGTTAGGTGAGTTTACTTTTATAATAGGGGTAGATGAAATTGTAAAGGATTCATTACTAAAATCCGCTTCATGCGTCCCAGTATCTTCGATCTTTATTTTATATCCGGAGCCCGGAGTTACTGTTTTCCCACCTTTGTATTTGCCCACAGTCCATTTATACGGATTTCTCGATAAATCTATAAATTCATCGATCTCTCCAACCAGTGAATTATTATTGTATATAGAAAGTTTTATCGGACCTTTGCAATTAGATGCAGACCATGTAATCGAATATTCAGAACCAATATTAAGGGTTTCACTGACGTTTGGAGTAAGAAGACATAATCGTCCAGGGAAGAAAAAACCCAGATATTTTTCCATGATTGAAATTTGTTGAGAAGATGGTATCCCACTGAATTCGAAAGAAGTACCAATCGTTTTGTAGGACCCAGTATCACGTGCAATTCCATTAGTATAAACCGGTGAAGCATTATTCCAGATTACATAGGCATTTGTTACTCCGGATCTAACTGAAAGTTGGTCCATATAACTATTATCCCCTGCATATGAAAAAGATACTCCTTCCGAAAATTTTCCTGTAACTCCATTTATAGTACTCGTATCACTATTTCCATCGGAATCCCCCTGGATACCAAAATAAGGATGAACAAGTGTCGCCGAATCCCATGCCCATGTGTCTCCTCCTTCCATATAGAGTTTCCCTCCCTGATCCAGGTAAGTTTTTAAAAGAGTTCCCTGAGTAGAGGATAATTCGACATTACTGCTGTACACTCCCAAACAAACGAATACTGCACTGTATATATTTGCAGAAATAGCTTCCGTTAGAGATGTTTGATAATCGCAAGTATACCCGCAAGCAGTTATCGCATTTTTGATTGAGGGACCACTATTTTTATTCCCATCCAGATCGATTACCAATAACTTTTTATCGGTTGCCAATGTAGAATATTCAGCCGTAATCGTATGATTTGAACTCATGGTTACCTGGATTGTAAGCGCTGTATTAGGGGTACTGTCTATTATCCAACGAGAAAAAGCTCTCCCTTGATAACTTGATGGCGCAGTCAATGTAACCGTCTGCCCTGCCGTATAATAACGAACAAATGAAGTACTACCGTTAGTAAGTCCATTATTATCAGCGGGGCTTACCGTTATTGGAACACCTTCTACCGGTGAAGAGTGTAATGTCAATGTCTTAATTTCCGAATACTGGGCAGTAACAAGATGATATCCATTCATTACAACCTGGATAGGATTATTTACATTCGTAACATTGTCTACATCCCAGTATAAGAAATTTCTTCCGTTAAAGGTTGCTGGGGCAGTCAGAGTGACCGTTGTTCCATTTGTATAAGTTCTCGTAAAATTTGTTTCTCCATTCGTATTTCCATTTATATCTGCCGGGGAAATAGTGAGAGGAACACTCAATTCCGGATCCGATTGAATCCGTATTGTTTGAGTCGCATCCCCACCCGGTTTCTGTGTCCACATTTGAAGTGTCGGATCCCCTATGACGTGGAATATTTCATATTCCAGTTTCCGAAGTCCCCAGGGATCTCCCCACAATGTATCCATAGCAATCTTTCCATGATTTAACATTGGCCCTAATTGGTTTGAAGAACCGGAGTTATTCGGTACATCCGTCAAAAAATCGGGCCAGACCGAATCAATTATTCCTTCAGTTAGGAAATCATTATATCCACTATAACTAACTCGAGTCGCACCAAAAAGACTTACTGCGCCTCCATTGGATTTCTTTAGAAATTCTTCGCAAAAACTCTCATAATTATATGCTGAAACCTGGTCCGTTTCACCGTCAAACCAACCCGTCATACAATTCATACTCAATACTACAGGCAATAAGCTTCCATTTGAGAGACCCGCAATATGTGTTTCATCATAATAGGGATCTCCCCATCCTGTGTGAGCATAACCATCATTTCTATCCATCCCGTGATCACGGTGGAAAAGCAGGAATGTTCCCTCGTTGATCGCAGCAGAAATATCCCCTGAGTCTCCCGACCATGTGAATCCATTAGAAATAAGTAATTCATCCGGAAGAGATTCACCGTTCGCATATGTCCCCTGATTGTAATTAGTTGGGTTTACACCGTTAAGAGTACGATTATAAATTCGTTCTACGCTGTAACCGGCAGTTAAAAGATAATCCCTCATCTCTTCCGCAGTTCTCAGAAACCGCCGGTCCTCATATCCATTATTATCGTTATAATCCTGGAAGTAAGCAGCAACTGTAATATTACTATAAAATGAAGCCTGGCTAGGTGGAGAAGATTCATAAGCAATGATTTTATCAACTACCAGTTGTGCTTCTGTGAGTGAATTAACCGGTATTCGACCCACAAAAATATCCGGTGTATAATCGCTCCCGCTCACAGTAGAATAATATAAATCAGTACCTGTTAAATTACCGTGATAGTCATGAATACTCTGATAATTTGTCGGAATATATTCTACATCTCCCAGGAGCAACACGAAAGAAGGTGCCGGTGACCACGTATTATAAGCCGTTTGAATATAGCTTTTTATTGCTGTATTCGTAGTCCCTGTATCTGCTGTAGTTTTAACAACCGTACTAATTCCAATGCTTTCTTTATGATTATGAAGTGAATTGGCTGCGTCCACGAATGCAGGCGCAGATATAATTAAAAACTCTGCTCCCTCTACATCTGTTTCTGTTTTTCGAGCCGCATACTTACCCAGGATACCCGGATTAACAACAAATCCTTTGATAAATTTATTAAAGGAAGAAGAATCAAATCGTTTATCAATTGTTCTTGCTTCTCCTTCAAAAGATATCCGGACTTTAATATTCGGATAGACTATTAATTTTTTTTGAACCGGATTAAACCGGAAGGGACAAATATGAAGCAGTGCTACTTTGTGTCCCCGGATATCTGCCGGTTTATCTAAAAATACCGGCTCAACAGGAAGAAAAGAATCCGTTTTATATAC
>JAKAGC010000454.1 GCA_021817755.1 Acidobacteriota bacterium
AACAAGAAGGAAAATTGACTGTTTTTGATTCTTTTTTTAAAAAAATTCTAGTATTTTATAAAAATAAAAATAAAGGATTTAAATTATTAAAGATTGTACCTTGTCCGAAAAATGGAACGGATATCACAATAGCCGGAACAGAGCAAGATGGTTATAATCTAATTATTGCAGGTTATTCTGAAAATATGAAAAAGGAACCCTTCGATTTGTATCAGATCGATGTCAAAAGTTTAAATATTAATTATTTATTACCATCTTATGAAAAATATGGATTAGAAAAAGCTAACTATATTTCAGAATATTTTTTTAAACCGAATATCAGGGCAATTGGTATTTCAGCCTATTTTGATACTTGGAGTGATAGAATTTTTTATACCTGGGAGGGTGGACATGTAATTTTATTGAATCAAGAAGGTACAATTTTGAAATCTTTTGATATGCCTCAAACAAAGAATTACATTAAGCCCATTGCAACTCCTTCATTAATTTTAAATCAAAAAAATAATCCTCTTCTCGCAAGAAAAGAAAGGTTTGAGAATATGTCTTTTATAAAAGGAGTTTTTGCTTCTGAGAAGTATTTCTATATAATATACGAGGGGCCGGCTCCTCAAAATGTAATAAGTGCTGCCTGGGTTCAAACTTATGATCATTCAGGGAATTTTAAAGGAGAAGTAAAACTGGTCGATTTACCCAAAGGAGGCAATAAGATGTTTTGGTTTGATAAGGATACCAAAATATTTTATTCACTTTCCGCCGATAATCGAACTGCCGGTCATTTTGTTATTCTTGAGTATCACATAAAAGAATAGTTTTTGTTTTGTAGTTTTCATAAATAGAATTAAGGATAATTGAGGTTAATTGCAGAAATAAAAATTAATTCTAAAATTAATCTTTACAAAGTTGAATATTTCATAAAAAAATACTATTATATTTTGGTTTAGCTTTTTTCTGAAGATATTTGGAGAAATCAAACTATGAATTTAGCCATAACTAAAAACTTTAAAACATTGCCCAAAGGATTTCGGAGCTATAGGTTTAAGAACTATGGTATAAATTGGCGATATTGTTCCATTAATGCTTCAGAATTTTTAGATATAACCTCGGCCATAAATAATTTAAATAACAAAAAAATAAAACACGGTCTTGCGGATATCGGCTTAATGAAGCCGCGTTCCTTTGTGTCAAAATCAGATACAACTCATATCTTTACACGAAAGCAGTTTAGGATTGGTTCTCTCTCAGTGGAGATAGAACCCGGTTATGTTGTGAAGAAAAGTCAATCAGGAGAAAGATGACTCTAAAACAAAAATCACTTATTTTTCCGTTGGTAATCCTTGCATTAATAATGTGTCAAGGTTTTGCATTGGCTTTAAAAGTCCCACCACCGGAAAAAATTGAATTTTTGCCTAATTTAACCTCAGATGAGAAGCCTGTTTATCCACGATCGATATTTTTATCTGAAGATGGTCTAATAACGATTATCGATGAACAAAACCAAAGTATATCAACCTTTCAACAAAAAGGAGATATTTTGATACCTGCAAATTCTCATCAAAGTGAATTCGGTTCGAATAGCGTCAATAAATTTATTGGACCTGCATATAGCTGCTACACAAGTGATGGTTCGATGGCTCTTGCCGACTTAAAATTGAAAAGGATTTTTTACTATCAGAGAAGTACGGAGAATTGGAGTGCCTTTAATTATCAAAAAGAGTTTCTATGTTCCAGAGGGTGTACTGCACTCTATCAAGTAGGGAAAAAATTAATCGTAGCAGGTTCAACAACTCTTTTGGGCCAAAATTATGAATTGTATGCGATCGATATTGACACTTCCAAGTTAACTCCTTTACTGACTGAACCTCAAAAATATGGTATTGACAACTTAACTCTGGAAAGTAGGAAACAAATTAATGCTATAGGAATTACAGGGTACATATGCGGGAGCAGCGATGGTTCCAAATTGGTGTATGCTTGGGAGGGCGGACATATTGTTGTACTTACAATTGATGGGAAAATTTTAAAATCCTTTGATGCTAAAGAGACAAAAAATTATTCAAAGCCGGTTGCCACTTCTACCTTAATTGCAAACAGGCTAAAAAATCCATATGAAGCCCGAACAGAAAGACTGGAGACGATGTCTTTCATACGGGGTATTTTTGCTACTTCTCATTATTTCTACATTATTTATGAAGGGCCGGCTAAGGGAAAGCCCAGTGTTGCCTGGATTCAAAAATACGATTTCTACGGAAATTTTTTAGAAGAAGCGTCTGTTCCCCGATTACCAAAAGGTGGGAACAAGATGTTCTGGTTTGATAAGGAAAATGGTGTTTTATATTCCTTATCGGTAGAAGAATTTAATCCATTGGATTTTTTTATTCTGAAATATAAGATCTCAGAATAAAAAATTTAAGAGACAAAATATAAGAGTTTTTTATATATTTAGATAGGAGATTTACAACGATGAAGCTGATCAGATGTTTGGCCAGGCTCCTTATGGTACTAATTATGATTACCTGTATCATAGTTGCACTTACGAATTTCTTTTCCACTCCTGTACAATCTGCATCTAGTTCTTCCGCAACCAAAGGTGTATGGCAGGATAATGGTGCCGGTTTTGATTGTATCGGAGTGGGAACCGACTGTGATCTCGGTGATAAAATGTAATACTGAACATGTTACGGCAACAATACCAAAATAAACGAGAATGAAAAATTATGTAATAGGAGCTATGGCGGCACTAATTATCATGCTGGCCAGCTTCATCTTTAAAAACGAAAATAACCAGTCTATCACACGGGATTTATTCCCGATATCAAGCTCGGAACGTCAACGGGTTAAGGTTGATGTTCCGATGTTTATCTTTGTTTTTTTCAAGCAAAACAATTGTCACGATTGCCTTCAATTTATTGAGACTCTGAATAAATTGCCTTCCTATTTTGTGGTTACGGGGATTGTTCCTGAACAGGAACTCAAAAATGAAAAAGAGCTGCGGCAAATTACAGGAGCCAATTTTCCTTTGAAATACATCACGAATTATCGCAAATTCATTCCTAAATTTTCTCCTTCGATAGTGGGAGTTTCACCATATGGGGATATTTATTTCGTACTACCGGGAGTTCCGGGAGAGAAAGCGTATTTAGAGGAATTTCTTCTTAATTTCTACGGGAAAGTCTATCCCTCCCTTTATGAAAGAGCTCTATCCGAAAACTCAAAGAAATAACTGTTTATAATTGGGGCTATTTTTTAGCGGTATTCCATCTTTTCAATACATGGGTTTAATGGTATTATTATAGATATGAAAAATACCAATTTCGATATTATCGGCGATATCCATGGAAACGCAAGGGTTCTTGAGCGGCTGTTAAAAAAACTAGGCTATGAGCGAACAAGTGAAAAAGATACGTATCGCCACAAGGAACGAACGGCCATATTCGTGGGGGATTTAATCGATAGGGGAAATGAAAACTTCAAAACCCTGAAAATTGTTAAACAAATGACAGATGAGGGCTCGGCACTGATCGTGATGGGAAACCACGAATACAATGCATTGTGTTTCCATACCAAAAATGAAAAGGGGGAATTCCTGCGTCCACACACACCGAAAAATACGGGTCAGCACAAAGCTGTACTGGCTGAAATCGAAATACAGGGTGAGGAAACCTGGGACTACTTCCTGGACTGGTTTCGCAGAATGCCTCTCTTCCTGGAATTGAACGGAATCCGTGTGGTTCATGCCTGTTGGAAACAATCGCTGATCGATAAACTTGAAAGGATGAATTATCGAGATGACAGGGGATATCTGACAGATGGGTTTCTTTTTGAATCTTCTATAAAAGGGACTGAGGCTTTTACGATTGTAGATACACTTCTGAAAGGAGAAGAAATTCGCCTGCCGGATTCACACGTGGGAATAGAGGATAAAGACGGGAACATCCGTAAAAAGATGCGGCTGAAATGGTGGCTATCTCACGAAGAGAAACTGAATATCACAACCTATGACGAGGGGGTCCGCTCAGATAATAAATCACTGGAAAAAATAAAGGGAATTCCTATTCCTCATGATTTATTAGCTGAAATCCGGGATAATGATTGGAACCTGAAACTTAATACACCTGTTTTTTTCGGCCACTATTGGTTTACGGGGCTTGCTGAACCTCTAAATAACAAGGCGGCCTGCCTGGATTACAGCGCAGGACTTGGAGGGCCGTTAGTGTGCTATAGATGGGATGGGGAATCGAATCTGGATAGAACGAAATTTATCTGGTCAAATTAATACTTGTATATCAATTCTATACTGAAATCCTTTTTATCGCTAAGGGAAGCCTATATCCTTGAAACTGGGGTATTACTTATAAATATACGATATAGGCAATGAATAGATGGATAAGCATTAAAAAGGCAACAAGGAGCATTTTAAAAACGGATGCTGCTCCGCCTTTATGATACCATTGACCGGAATCATCGACACCGAGGGGTACTTTAAGAGGAATGGAATCAACAAGCATGGAACGTTCAGGGTCGGAAG
>JAKAGC010000455.1 GCA_021817755.1 Acidobacteriota bacterium
AACGACATTCCGGCAGGAAGAGTTCAAATTAAGCGGAAGTGAGTTGATCGATAAGATTAAATCGTTAATACATGAAGGGAATATACGACGAATCATTATTAAGAATGAGGAAGGTAAAACAATGATCGAGATCCCGTTAACCCTGGGGTTGGTGGGAATGGCAGTAGCACCGGTACTGGCGGCAGTGGGAGCGATAGCAGCATTGTTGGCACGAATGACACTTGTTGTTGAAAAAGAAGTCGAACCTTCTACAAAAGCAGAAACTGAAACTGAGACGAAAGAAGAAGAAAAGAAAGAATCTTGAGTTTTTAAAGATGTTAAAATAAAAAAGGGCGATCATCGATCGCCCTTTTTTTTATCTAAAAGAAAAATTTAAATTATTTTTCAGATTCGAATACTTGTACCTTTATTTTAGAAAAATAGGAATAAAGTATAGGGACTATAAAGAGAGTAAGGAAAGTCGCAACAGTCAAACCTCCAATTAGTGCCACGGCCATAGGTGCTCTCATTTCGGCTCCTTCGGTGGTATCAAAGGCCATGGGAAGCATTCCGATGATAGTTGTCAGTGATGTAATCAGAATGGGTCTAAGGCGAACCACAGCTCCCTCGATAACAGCTTCTATTTTATTTTCTTTTTGGGGGATAATCTGGTTGATATAATCAACCATAACAATTCCATTGTTAACGGCAATTCCACCGAGCATAATAAATCCCATAATAGAAGGTAAGCTAATATTCGTACCGGTAATGGCCAGGGCAAAGGCAACCCCTATAAATCCGAGTGGAATAGTCAACATTATAATAAAGGGATATTTCAAGTTTTCGAACTGAGATGCCATAACGGCATAGATTAATACCAGAGAGAGGAGCAATGCCATCAACATCGTGGTGAATGCTTCCTGCATATCTTTATAACCGCCTCCCATTTGTGAGAAATACCCGGTTGGAAAGTGGTCGGTGATTGGTTTTGTTTTTTCAATTATCTCCTGGGTTAAGCCACCGAGATCGCGGTTGTAGAAGTTTGATGAAACGGTAACTTTTCGAACCTGGTTTTCACGGTTAATCTTTAGAGCACCAAAGGATTTAACGAATTCAGTAACTTCAGAGAGAAAAACTTTTTGTCCAGTAGGAGTAAAAATAGGTAAGAGTTTCAATTGGTCGATACTTTTACGATCTTTTTCGTCTAATCGAACTCGGATATCGCGTTCTTCTCCATCAAGGAACATCTTCGTTACAACAGTACCTATAGTGAATGTTTGGATCTGCCTGGAAATATCGTAAGGGGTTAATCCGAGTCTCGATGCTTCTTCTTTTTTTATTCTTAATCGAAGCTCGGGCTTGTTTTCCTCAAGTGAAATTTCCACATCACGTGTTCCGGGGATAGTTACCATGATCTCTTTTATTTTTTCGGCGAGGAATTTTAATGTTTTCAAATCCCTACCGAAAACATTGAATTCAATGGGACTAGAAGTTGTTGTTCCCATTGAAGCAGAAGCGATATCCATCATTTGTATTCTGCCTTTTTTTAACTCGGGGAAATTTTGTCTCCATTGTTCTAGGATTTCTTTATCGGATAATTTTCGTTTACTACTTGTAAGAAGGTAGGAATAAAGGGTTGCTTCATAAGAACCTGAGGGGTTGAACCCGGAAGCGGAATCCTGTACATTCTGAGAATTTGTTCCAACTGTAACCATTGTGGTAAGGACGTTTGGGTCTTTTATGGATTGTTTTTCAAGGTGTTGAATAACACGGTTGGTTTCATCAAGGTTGGTTCCGATGGGCATGGTGAGTTTCATGAAGAAGAGGGCTTGATCGGTTTCAGGAAGGAATTCAGTTCCTAGAAAAAGAGACACAATTATCGAAAGAATAAATGCGAGAATGGTTATTCCAAGGGCGAGTTTTCGTTTTTTAAGAACCCTTGAAAGAAGAACTTTGTACATATTTTGAAATTTTTTAAATTTTCTTTCCCCTAATTCGACATGAGTTTCTTTTTTCTTTTTTCCGACTTTAAAAAACCAGGAAACAAGCATGGGAACAATTGTAAGAGCGACAAATAGTGAGGCTATTAAAGAGAATGAAATGGATAATCCGAGACCGCGGGAGAATGTTCCGGCAGTACCGGATGCAAGCATCATGGGGAAAAAAACGGCTATGGTTGTTAACGTAGAGGCAGTAATTGCCATCCCGACTTCTGTAGTACCTATACCTGCGGCTTCATCAGGTAATTTTCCTTCTTCCAGGTGACGATATATATTTTCGATAACGACAATGGCATTATCGACCAACATTCCGACTCCTAACGCAAGTCCACCCATCGTAACAAGATTAAGTGTATAACCTACGAGCTTCATTGCGATAAATGTTGTAATGACCGATAATGGAATCGCAATGGCAATGGCAAGAGTTGGACGAAAATTACGTAAGAATATGAATATCATCAATACGGCTAAGAGACCTCCAACCAGGATATTGCTTGTACTATTTGAAGCCATGATTTCGATGATTCGTGAAAAATCGAGTGCGATGCTGAACTTGAGGTCCTTATTTAGTGTTGGCATGATCTTTTCAATGGTTTTCTTCACTTCTCTGGCAACTATAACCGTATTGGAACCGGAACTCTTAGTTACAACAAGTCCAAGTCCATTTGACCCATTGATACGGGATAAACTCCGGATCTCGCGATTTGTCTCTTTTACGGTTGCGATATCTTTTAGGAAGATGGGTTCGCCCTGTTTTCCGTTTCCTACTATAACCCCGGTAATTTCTTCGGGTGTTTTGAATTCTCCGATGGTTCGGAGGAGATATTCGCTGTGGTTTTCATCTAAATATCCGGATGGGAGGTTTATATTGGAAGCCTGAATGGCATTTTCAACTTGTGTAATATTTAAATTTCTGGATTCCAATTTACCTTTATCTACATTGACCAATATTTCGGTTTCTTCGGAAGAAAAGACAATAGCAGATGCAACGCCATCGATTCGTTCGAGACGGGTTGCCACTTCCTGGTCGATATAATCTTTTAGTTTACGCAAGCTGCGATCTTTGGAACTGGTGATCCCGTACATCATGATGGGCATATCGGAAAAATTAAATTTCATAACAAGTGGTTTTTGGGCATCATCAGGAAGAAAATTTTCATATAATCCGATTTTATCTCGAATATCCTGTGCTGCGAAATCGAGATTCGTTCCGGATTCAAATTCCACCATGAGTATCGATACACCTTCTTGTGATATGGATTTAAGATCTTTAACGTTGGAGACGGTAGCTACGATTTGTTCTAACGGACGTGTTAAATTCTGTTCAATATCTTCGGAAGAAACACCGGAGTATCCGGTAATAACAGATATATAGGGAGCTTCCATATCGGGAAGCATATCCAAACCGAGTTGGTTAAAGGAGATGAAACCGAAAATGACTATTACTATAACGATCATGGAAACGGTAACGCGTTTCCTTAATGAAAACTCTGCCAGTTTAAGCATATCATTTTACTCCTTCACTGGTAATCAAGGCGTTATCCTTCAGGTCATAATTGCCTTCGACTACGACTTCCTGGTTTTCGGTAAGACCTTCGAGGATTTCGAAAACGGATTCATTTTTTGCACCGACCTTGACATTTTGGTACTGTGATTTTCCTTTAACATAAAGAACTACGAATGAGGCGTTATTGTCAGTCATTAGGGCTTTAACAGGAAGAATGAGGCAATTGTCTTTTCTAAAAGTTTCGATTCGGACTGTGGCATAAATCCCGCTTTTAATTTTGGTTTCAGGGTTGGGGATTTTCACTTCAACTTTAAAGGTTTTTGAGATGGGGTCAGCAGCAAGGTTTTTTGTATAGATTTCTCCGGTAAAAGTTTCATCCTGAAGTGATACTACTGTTACAGTACAATTTTGGCCGGTTTTGATTTTTTCTATTTCTTCGGCAGGAACTTCCAGGATGACTTTGACGTTTTTCAGGTCCATGAGGGTTAAGACAGAGGTACCCATTCCCATCATGGGGTTTATCACGTCGCCTTCTTCGGCATTCTTTGAAGTAATAACACCATCGAAAGGAGCACGCATGATGGAGTAGTTCAAGGTATGTTGAATAACATCGGCATTGGCTTGAGCGCTTTTTAATTCTGTATCGGCTGCTTCAAGGGCGAGTTGGGCTTTTTCCATTTGTTGTGTTGAAATGGCTTTTTTCTCTAGAAGTTTCTCTAACCGGTTATAGTTAAGTTGAGCATCTTTAAATGAGGCATTTGAAACAGCGAGAGCGGCTTGAGCTTGTTTGAGTTGTAATTTCAGGGTAGTGGTATCCATTTCAGCCAGGAGTTCGCCTTTTTTAACGGTATCGCCTTGTTTTTTGTAGATTTTCATTACACGACCGGAGGTTTCCGGGGTAATATTGGCTTGTGCCCAGGGATAAACGGTTCCCTTATATTCGAGTGAATAAACGATCGAGCCGCGTTTTACGCGTTCGACTTTAACGGCTACGGGATTTTTTTGGTAGACTCGTTTTGCTTTTTGTTCTTTT
>JAKAGC010000456.1 GCA_021817755.1 Acidobacteriota bacterium
AAAAGGGGACCTTGGTTCGATGAAGTCTTAAGAGAGAATAAAAAATGAAACAATTTATTAGCTATGGTAAGCAATGGATCGATGATGATGACATTGCAGCGGTAGTGGAAGTGTTGCGTTCGGATTTTATGACACAAGGTCCGAAAATCGGGGAGTTTGAAAAAGCACTGTGCGACTATACGGGGGCAAAATATGCAGTGGCTGTTTCAAGCGGAACGGCAGCACTTCATCTGGCGGTTAGTGCACTGAATATCGCAAAAGAGAAAAAGGGTATTACGTCGCCGATTACTTTTGCAGCAAGTGCCAATTGCTTTCTTTATAATGGAATGAAACCGGATTTCGTGGATATCGATGAGCGGACATTTTGCATGAGCCCTATTGAATTGGAAACGAAAATAAAGAAAGACAAGGAAAATGAAACGGGCGTGGTGATTCCGGTACATTTTGGGGGCCAATCGTGCGAAATGGAAAAGATTGCACGGATTCTGGGGCGGGATGACTTAACGACGAATTCAAAAGGACCTTATATTATCGAAGATGCCTCGCATGCTCTTGGAAGCAAACATGAAAACGGAAAACGGGTGGGTAGCTGCTGTTGGTCGGATATGGCAATATTCTCCTTTCATCCGGTAAAAACAATCGCGACTGCGGAAGGGGGAGCGATTACAACGAATAATAAAGACCTATACGATCAATTAATGGTACTGCGGACACACGGTATTACAAAAGATGAAACGAAATGGAAAATTAAAGATAGGGATTTCACGGGTCCATGGTATTATGAAATGCAGGAACTGGGATTCAATTACAGATTGACGGATATGCAGTCGGCATTGGGACTGAGCCAGATGCGAAAAATTGATAAATTCACTGCCCGGAGACGGGAGATCGTGGACATCTACAATAAAGCGTTTAAGAAAGTGGAATGGCTATCGACTCCATATGAACGGGAGGGATTATCCTCGACTTTTCATCTTTATGTACTGGAATTTGATTTCAAAAAAATAAATAAAACTCGCACGGAAGTAATGAATATTCTAAAGGAAAAAGGAATCGGTACGCAAGTGCATTATATCCCGGTTCATTTATTACCGTATTACAGGGAACATTTCGGATTCAAGCCTGGGGATTTCCCGAAAGCTGAAGGGTATTATGGAAAATGCCTGAGTATTCCATTGTATCCGAAAATGACAGATGAGGATGTGCAACGGGTAATCGACGAGATATCGGCATTAGGAGAATAAAACACAATGAGGCACTCTTTACCATATATTATACTGGAAACAGCGAATTTTCACGGTGGGGATTTTGAAATATTAAAGAAAGCGGTTGATGCTTTCTCTGGTTTGGGATATGGGAAAATGGGAATCAAGTTCCATGCCTTTAAACCGGATAATGTAATGTTGCAGGATTTTTCATGGTATGGGATTATTAAGAACTTCTATTTCGATGAAACGCAATGGAAAGAAATGATTGACCTGTCGCGTGAAAAAGGACTTGAGATCTGGTTGGATTTGTTCTGTGTATATGGTGTGGAGATTCTGTCAAAGAATTTGGAGAATATCCGGGGGATTAAGTTTCAACCGTCTATCCTGGATAACCTTGAAATTTTGGATGCTCTTGAAAAAGTAGATTTAAGAGATAAAGAGTTGATTATCAATGTTTCGGGCTTGGAGTTGTCGGGAATCGAGAAGGCTCTGGAACGTTTCTTGAAGTTTGGTTTTAAGCGGATTATTTTACAATGTGGGTTTCAGGATTACCCAACTAAAGTTGAAGATACATCTTTAAAGAAACTTGAGATAATAAAAGCGGCGTTTCCATCTATGGGATTGGGATACGCGGACCATATCGATGCTACTATGGGGTTTGCGCGGCAGTTCCCTGTTTATGCATGGCTTGGGGGCTGCGAGTACCTGGAAAAGCATATTTGTTTAAATCGAGGGGAAACGAAATACGATTTCAATTCGGCGTTGGAACCATCAGAAGTAAAGGAGATGGTGGAAGAGTTTTGGATGGTGTCTGAGTGTTTCTGGGGAGATTTTATTACGGAACGAGAGAAAGCATATTATAAGAAAACATTGCAGAAACCGGTATTAAAACATGGACTGAATGTAGGGCAGTTGGTTAGTGCTTCGGATATGCTGTTTCGGAGAACGGATAAACCGGGAATGAATACGCAGGAATTGAAAGAGTTGCAAGAAGGGTATTATATATTGGGAACTGCAAAAGCGAAACACGAGCCGTTACTGGTTACGGATTATAAAAAGCCGCGGGTTGGGGCGATCGTAGCGGCACGGATGAAGTCGTCACGGTTAAAACAGAAAGCGATTTTACCGATTCATGGAATGTCTTCGATTGAGAGATGTCTTGATAATTGTTTGAAATTCAAGTTTACGGATGAAGTAATATTAGCAACATCGACGACAGAAGAAGATGGGGTATTGGGAAATTATACATTGGACGGCCGGGCAAAGTTCTGGCGCGGAGACCCGGAAGATGTGATCTCGCGGTACCTGGGTGCTTGCGATAAATACGGAATCGATGTAATTATCCGTGTAACGGGTGATTGCCCTTGTATTTCACCGGAGATAGCAGAATTTATCCTAAAAGCACATTTTGAATCGGGAGCAGATTTTACGGAACCTAAACAATTTGCTGTGGGTTCCAATAGCCAGATTTACAATGTGGAAGCATTGAAACGAGTGATTCAACTGGTAGGAAAAGCGGATTATTCGGAACATATGACGTTGTACATGGTAAACAACCCGAAAATTTTTAAAGTTAACCGTGTGGATTTACCTGGAGAACTGGTAAGAGATTACCGGTTAACATTGGATTACCAGGAAGACCTGGATATGTTTAATGCATTATATGACAAATTGGCAGAGCAAGAGCTGGATAGTACATTAATTAATATCTTCAAAATACTGGACGCTCATCCTGAGATTCCAGCAATGAATGGACATAAGACACTTGTTTACAAAACAGACCAGGATTTGATCCGGTTATTAAATGAGAAAACAACTATTAGAATATAATTGGGAAAAGTAAATTAAATAAAAGCTTTGGGAAGTCCAGAAACCTTTTCTCGAAAAGGTTTCTGGTAAACGAAATCAAAAAAAATTATGAAAAACGAAGAGATAAACGTAAAAAACGCGAAATGGATTGAGTTATGCCGGATCCCGGATGGGATAGACGGGACGCTTTCGGTTGCTGAGAGTGTGAAGGATATTCCTTTCGAGATAAAGCGGGTCTATTATATATATGGATTAAACAATCCGCATGCGGTTAGGGGGAAGCATGCGCACCGGAAATTAGAGCAGGTGCTTTTTTGTATCAACGGCTCGTGCAAGGTTGGGTTGGATGATGGAGAGAACCGGCAAACGGTTTTATTGGATCAGCCTAATAAAGGTGTTTATTTAGGGATAGAGTTGTGGCATACGATGCATGAATTTTCCGAAAACTGTATCTTGTTGGTATTGGCTTCGGATTTATATAAAGAAAGCGATTATATCCGGGATTATGACGAGTTTAAAGGGTATCTCGGGGATAAGTAGAACAGGGAAGTACTGGGGCAGAATATGAAAGAGTGGATGGTTTCGCTTTACATGATGTTCGACAGCGTGCTGCGGGTGAAGTTGGGGTATCTGGTTGCGATAGTAGCGGTTATATCGGCACTGGTAATCATTTTTAAAAAGCCTGTAAAAGATGAAGGGGAATTGTCGCAGATATATGAAGAGCGGAAGATTAAAAAAACAGGCTGGGTGGGTTTAATTTTTTTCCTGGTGGTATTGGCGGCATGGTCGCCTTATGTGTTCCGTGGGCAGGATGTTCATGTAAAAATATTCGACAATATGGATTGCCATGTTCCTCAAACGAAAGTACTGGCAGAGAGCGGGAAAGCCTTTAGCCTGGATACGCATACGAAGCTGGATAATTTTATAAACGGATTGCCGTTGAGCGGGGTGGATTCAGGATATAATTTAATGACCTGGTTGTTTATGCTTCTTCCTCCATTCTGGGCATTTGCGATTAATGATTTACTGGTGAAACTTTTTGCATTTTTTGGGATGGCACTGTTGTTGAAACGGTATGTAATCCCGAAGGATAATGAGTATAGGGGATGGTTGATTTACGGACCTGCTCTGAGTTTTTCTTTATTGCCTTTTTATCCGGCGGGTGGGATTTCAGTGGCAGGGATTCCTTTGTTGTTTTATGCATTTTTAAATATAAAAGATGAGAATTGGGGATGGATGGATTATGGAATTATCGTCTTTTTCCCCTTTTATTCCAAGCTTGCATTAGCAGGATTTTTTATTGCGGTGATGTTGTTCCTTGTATTTATTTGGGATGGAATTAAACAGAAACGGATCAATGTCTCGTATTTATTGGGATTGATTTTATTAACGGCTTTTTATTGTTTCACTCATTACCATCTTGTGCGGTCTTTTATTGCCCCGGATTTCGTTACTTTCCGTGAGGAGATTCGTGCAATGGGAACGGGTACGAGTGAAGCTT
>JAKAGC010000457.1 GCA_021817755.1 Acidobacteriota bacterium
AATCCATAAAAAGGGAGATCAAGGGAAACGTAGCGTGGATGATTTTATCGAAAAAGTAAACGTTATCATCCGGGAGAAAAGATTCAATTATGAAATTAGTTAAGAAGCCGAAGTACAAAAAAAATCTTCATTTGATTAATGACGAAATCAATTCGCCTGAGGTGCGATTGATCGATGAAGATAAGGCCCAACTTGGAATAGTTCCGATAAGTAAAGCTCTTGCTATTGCAAAAGAAAAAGAACTGGACCTTGTAGCCATTTCTCCCGAAGCTGATCCGCCGGTATGTAGACTACTTGATTATGGAAAGTTTTTATACTCTATTCAAAAGAAAGAGCATGAAGCGCAAAAATCGCAGAAAAAAGTCCATGTCAAAGAGATTAAATTCACCCCGGTAATCGGCGAGCATGATGTCGATGTCAAATTGAAAAAAATAAAAGAATTCCTTGACGAAGGGGACAAAGTCAAAGTAACGATTTGGTTAAAAGGACGGCAGAAAAGACGCCCTGAAATGCTGGATGAAATGACTGACAAAATCATGAAAATCCTTGTCGATATTGCCGAAATCGAATCCCCTCCCAAAAAAGAAAAATGGAATACTCATATACTAATCGGAAAGAAAAGAGGAGACAAAGATGCCAAAGCTTAAAACTCACAAAGGTGCACAAAAAAGATTTCGCTTCACAGCTAGTGGAAAAATAAAACGCAGTAAAGCCAACGGCTCTCATATTTTAACGAAGAAGAGCAGCAAACGGAAACGGAATTTGAAAACAGCTACACTTGTTGTAAAATCAGAGTTGAAACGAATAAAGAAGGCCTTGCCCTACGGAGCCGCATAATATCGAGAATAATTGCTCGATCCTTACATGGAGGAATTAGAAAATGCCACGAGTAACTAGAGGAAATAAAAAAACACTAAGACGAAACAAAATATTAAGCCTTGCAAAGGGTTTTTACGGTGCTAAACATAAAAATTATCGCACAGCAAAAGAAGCAGTCGAAAAAGCCCTTACATATTCTTACCGTGACCGCAGGGCTAAAAAACGGGATTTCAGACAGCTCTGGAATGTCCGTATTAATGCTATAGTCAGACATTTCGGACTTAGCTACTCCCGATTCATCGACGGATTAAAAAAAGCCAATATTCAATTAAACCGAAAAGTATTGGCCAATATCGCTGCTACCGATCCGGAAACTTTCGGTTTAATCGTCGAAAAAGTCAAAACATCCAACTGATGTATGAGCGATGAAGAAAGAAAAGGGATTGAAATTTCAGGATGTCCAAACGGGGTAATTAGAAAGCGATACGTACAGATCAATTCAATCTCTTTAAAAGATGAACCTGGAGAAAAAAGGGGACACTTCCAGGTTCATTTTCACATTTTAAGGCCGCTTAACAGTATTTTACCACCTTTATCACTAGGAGAGTAATTATGGAATTGGATGAACTTGGCAAACTGGAAGAAAAAGTAAAAAATCTGGTCGATAGCCTAAAAAATTTTAAAGAAGAAAATGAAAAATTAAAATCCGAACTGGATCATCTTGTTAAAGAATCCTCTTTAAACAATGAAGAACGTACCAGGATCAGACAAAAAGTGTCGACTATTATCGATCTGATCGATTCAATCGAAAAATAACGATGACCGGGAAAGAAATTGAAGTTCAAATACTGGGGAAGAATTTTAACTTCAATGTGCCGGACTCTATTCGTCCGGAAGAATTCCTTGAAATCGTCGATTATGTAGAAACCACTTATTTGAATATCAAAAAGGAGATGGGTGACCTGGATTCGTTTAAAATGGGATTATTGGCATCCATTAATTTAGCGGAAAAATTCATGTTTTTAAAGAAAGAGAATGAGCGGTTTCGTGCTGTATTCTCTAATATTGACAGAATGGTTTCTCTTGATGTGTCACAGGATGAACGGTCTCAGATCCGCTTCTCATCCTGAATGTAAACCTGGAGGAAAAAATGAATGTCCTTATAAATATAATCGTGGCCATCATTGGAATGGCTATCGGGTTCTTGTTTTTTTATTTTTATAAAAATAGACTGCTTGCTAATGAATATGAAAAAATAAATTTCCTTAAAAAAGAGTTGGCTGAAGAATCCAGGAATGACCTGGAAGCCAAAAAAAAGAAAGTTACAAACGAACTTAAAGAAGAATTCCTTAATTGGAAAAACGACTACAATCGCAAACAAAATGCAAAATCAAACCGCTTAAATGAAATGGAGCGCCGTTTGCTCCAAAAAGAAGAAAACCTGGATAAGCGTTATATCAACCTTGATAATAAAGAAAAAGAACTGAAACGGAAAGAAAAAGATCTGCAATACCAGGAAGAAGAATTAAATGCATTGAAGGCGAAATTAACTGCAATGCATGAAGAGCAAAAAGTGGCTCTTGAAAGAGTAGCGGGTATGACTGCTCAAGAAGCAAAAGAAATTATTATCAAACAATATGAAAGCGATGCACGTATGGAGTCGGCTCATAAATTAAAGGCGATTGAAGAAGAACTAAAAGAAAAAAGCAGTGTAATGGCAAAAGAAGTAATATCGACTGCTGTACAACGAATCGCAAGTGAGCATACGATTTCATCTTCTGTAACGGTAATCGATTTACCGAGCGACGAAATGAAAGGGCGCATTATCGGAAGAGAAGGACGTAATATTCGTGCTTTGGAAACAGCTACGGAAGTTGATTTTATTGTAGACGATACACCGGAAGCGATAATTGTATCTTCATTTGATCCGATTCGTCGGGAAATTGCAAAACGTGCTCTGGAAACATTGATCACAGATGGAAGAATTCATCCTGCACGTATTGAAGAAGTAGTAGAAAAAATCAAAGTGGATTTTGATAATCATTTGCGTGAGGTGGGTGAAAATACAATTCTGGAATTGGGGATTCGCGACATCGATCCAGCGCTATATTACTATATAGGTAAATTGAAATACAGAACTTCTTATGGTCAAAATGTTTTGGAACACTCGAAAGAAGTTGCAATGATCGCAGGTTTAATGGCGAGAGAAATAGGAGTTAATGTTGCTATTGCGAAACGTGCGGGTTTATTGCATGATATCGGTAAGTCGATCGATAGGGAAACAGAAGGAACGCATACGGAACTGTCTGTAGAGTTGGCCCGAAAACATAAAGAATCACAGAAAGTACAGGAAGCGATCGCATCTCACCATATGGATGTAGAATTTACATCGATTGAAGGTGTACTGATTCAGGCTGCAGATAGTATGTCGGCTGCAAGACCTGGTTCTAGACGAGAAATATTTGAGACGTATATTAAACGTCTTGATAAACTGGAAGATATTAGTAAATCCTTTGATGGTGTTAAAAAAGCCTATGCTCTTCGAGCTGGAAGAGAAGTTCGCGTTATCGTTAATTCGAATGAAACTGACGATACGAAAACCTTCCTTATGTCGAAAGACCTTGCTAAGAAAATACAAGAAGAAATGGAATACCCTGGTCAAATCAAAGTGACCGTAATTCGAGAAGTCAGGGCAACTGAATATGCAAAATAAATCCTTTAGAATTGTTTTTATCGGAGATATTAGCGGGCGCTACGGAAGACGGTTTTTAGGAAAAGTTCTCCCTCACATCCGTATTAAATTCTCACCTGATCTGGTAATTGCAAATGGTGAAAATGCTGCTGGGGGATTGGGAATTACTAGAAAAACAGCCTATGAAATCTTCGAATCAGGAGTGGATGTGATTACTGGTGGGAATCATATCTGGGATAAACGAGAATCCGTGGAACTAATTAAAGATGAAGTGCGGATCGTTCGCCCACTGAATTATCCTCCGAATGTTCCGGGAAAGGGATATTACATTTTTAAATCCCAGGATAATGTAGAAGTGATGATAATTAACCTCCAGGGGCGTGTTTTTATGGAACCGGTTGTAAATAATCCGTTCCTGGCTATCGATGAATTTTTATCGGATGTAAAACAGAAGATTATTTTTGTGGATTTCCATGCAGAAGCAACTGCTGAAAAACAGGCAATGGGATTTTACCTGGATGGCCGGGTAAGTGTGATACTTGGGACTCATACACATGTGCAAACAGCAGATATTCGAGTACTGGATAAAGGAACAGCTTATCAAACAGATGTTGGAATGACGGGTTCCTTAAATTCGGTTATTGGAATGGAATATGAACCGGTTATTCGGAAATTCCTTACTGGGATTAACCAGAAATTCGAAGTAGCACAGGAAAATATTATTCTGGATATGGTAATTGTAGATGTTGACCGATCAACGGGTAAAGCGTTGAATGCGAGATCGATGAGGATATTTGAATCGAGCTATTACGAACAATTGAGTTAAATAGTATTTTATACACTTTTTTATCAAAACATCAGAAGAATGAGTGTTTTTCTGTCGCAAAATAAATCCTTCACTATTGATTTCTAAAGACGAAAAATATAATAATAGGGGCGGGTGAATTCTAAGGGAAGATATGATATAATTCAATGTTAAATGCCTTTCAAATTATA